>DATIFD010000618.1:0-3129 GCA_035455385.1 Burkholderiaceae bacterium | reverse complement strand
GCTTCACCAGGTGCAGTGCGCCGACGAACTGGGGCTTACCGATGCGCGACATGCCGGCCACGTTGGACCACAGCGTGGAGGCGTCTTCCGCCACGGCGGCGCCCCCGGCAAAGGCATTGCCCAGGCCCGAAGCGGAGTTCTCGTTGAGCTGGAATCCCGCCGCCAGCGCGAGCGCGGGACCGACCAACCCCGTCAAGGCCATGACCGCATGGGCGAGCTGCGTGGGTACAAAGGACTTGCTCATGATGAATCAACGCCTCCCGATTGCTATGTGCGATGACAGGATGGACACGGTTGCCGCGCCGGTCATTGCGCTGCCTCAAGACCAGCTGGGGTCTGTCGGTGCTACACCACTACCACCGATGGAGTAACGGTCTGGAGATGAGATGGAACGGGTCTGGTTGAAGGAGTACCCGCCTGGCATCCCGGCGGAGGTCGATGTCCACGCCTACTCGTCGCTGAGGCAGGTGCTGGAAGAGACTTGCCGGCGCTTCGGCGAATTGCCCGCCTATAGCAACATGGGCGTCACGATCACCTACAGGGAGCTCGACAGGGCGAGCCGCGACTTCGCCGCGTATCTGCAGAAGTCGCTGGGTCTGCGCAAGGGCGAGCGGGTCGCGTTGATGATGCCCAACCTGCTGCAGTATCCAGTTGCGCTGTTCGGCGTGCTGCGCGCCGGTCTGGTGGTGGTCAACGTCAATCCTCAATACACCGCCAGCGAACTCGAACACCAGTTGAAGGACTCGGGCGCCAGCGCGATCGTGGTGCTCGAGAACTTCGCGCACACGCTGCAGCAGGTGCTCGAGCGCAACCCCACGATGAAGATCGAGGTGATCACCACCGAGGTCGGCGACCTGTTCCCGCCGGTCAAGCATCAACTCACCAATTTCGCAGTCAGGTACGTCAAGAAGATGGTGCCGTCCTGGCACATCGAAGGCACCATCGGATTCAACGCCGCCTTGCGTGCGGGCCGTTCGCAGACGCTGGACGACGAACCGCTCGGCCACGACGACATGGCTTTCCTGCAGTACACCGGCGGCACGACCGGCGTGGCGAAGGGAGCGGTGCTGACGCACGGGAACCTGGTGGCCAACCTGCAGCAGTTGTCGGCGTGGATTGCGCGCGACCTGCAAGACGGCCGCGAAGTCGTCGTCACGCCGCTGCCGCTGTACCACGTGTTCGCACTGACCTCGACCCTAGCGTTCGCGAAGATCGGCGCGCACAACCTGCTGATCACCAATCCGCGGGATCTGCCTGCGTTCATTCACGAGCTCAAGCACACCCGGTTCACGGCCATGATCGGCGTGAACACGCTGTACAACGCACTGCTCAACGCCCCTGCGTTCGCCGAAGTCGACGTGCGCAGCCTGAAACTCGCCGTCGCCGGCGGCATGGCGGTGCAGCGCGCGGTGGCCGAGAAGTGGAAGCAGGTCACCGGCGTGCCGATCGTCGAAGCCTACGGGCTGACCGAAACATCGCCCGCGGCGACCGCCAACGCGCTCGACATCAAGGACTGGACCGGCAGCATCGGCCTGCCGATCCCGTCGACGCTGGCAGCCGTGCTCGACGACGATGACACCCCGCTGCCCGTGGGCGAGGTCGGCGAGATCTGCATCCGCGGCCCCCAGGTGATGAAAGGCTACTGGAACCGGCCCGGCGAGACCCAGAAGGTGTTCACGCCCGACGGCTGGCTGCGCACCGGCGACATGGGGTTCATGGACGAGCGCGGCTACTTCAGGATCACCGACCGCAAGAAGGACATGATCGTCGTCTCCGGCTTCAAGGTGTTCCCGAACCAGATCGAGGACGTGGTGGCGATGCATCCGGGCGTGCTGGAGGTCGCCGCCATCGGTGCTCCCGACCCGGGTTCGGGCGAAGTGGTGAAGATCATCGTCGTCAGGAAGGACGCCGCGCTGACCGCGGAGGCCCTGATCGAGCACTGCAGGACGCACCTCACCGGCTACAAGGTGCCCAAGATCGTCGAATTCCGCACCGAGCCCTTGCCGAAGAGCAACATCGGCAAGATCCTGCGCCGACAGTTGCGCGAATCCGCTCGCGAGGCCAAGGCCCTGACCACCGCGTCGGCCGTCGAGCGCGTGGCGTCCTGACGGTTTCCGCCGGCTTGGTCCCTGCGGCGCCGACGCGCCGACCGGGGCGCGGCTCGGCGGCTGGGTCGCACGGTCCGCTGTCGATCGACGGGTCCACGGTAGCCGAGTAATCCCCGGCTGTCGATTTGCCGTCCCCCGCCGCGTCATTGACGCGGCCCGTTGCTTCGCGGGCGCGCGCAGCCGAAAGGAAATCCCATGTCGACCGTCACCCCCACCGCCTCGGCGCTCTACGCCGCCATCCTCGGCCTGCTGGCGGCTCTGCTCACCGTGCGCGTGATCCTCGGCCGCGTCCGAACCCGTGTGCAGACTGGCGACGGCGGCAACGCCGCCCTCGGCCAGGCCATCCGCGCCCACGCCAACTTCTGCGAGCAGGTGCCGCTCGCGCTGCTGCTGATCGCGCTGGCCGAGGTGCTGGGCACGCCGGTGGCGTGGGTGCACGCGCTCGGCGTGACGCTGGTGCTCGGGCGGCTGTTGAGCGCCTGGGGCCTGAGCCACTCGCTCGACGCATCGCAGGCGCGGCAGTCCGGCGCCGGCCTCACGATCCTGGTGGTGGTGATCGCGTCGCTGCTGGTGGCCGTCCGGTTGCTCGCGGGCCGCTGAAGGGCTACCCCCCCGCCGCCGGCCGCTCGCGCTTCAGCGCATCGAGCAGCGGCCCGACGACGTCCATCGGCAGCGGGAACACGATGGTCGAGTTCTTGTCGGCGGCGATCACCGTCAGCGTCTCCAGATAGCGCAGCTGGATCGCCTGCGGCTGCTTGCCGAGGATCTCCGCCGCCTGCTGCTCGCCCTCGGCGTGGATCACCTTGGCGCGGCGCTCGCGCTCCGCCTCGGCCTGGCGGGCGATGGCGCGCACCATGGTCTCGTTGAGGTCCACGTCCTTGATCTCGACGTTCGAGACCTTGATGCCCCAGGCCTCGGTCTGCGAGTCGAGGATGCCCTGGATGTCGAGGTTCAGCTTCTCGCGCTCGGCGAGGAGCTGGTCGAGCTCGTGCTTGCCGAGCACCGCGCGCAGCGTGGTCTG
>DATIFD010000617.1:0-4909 GCA_035455385.1 Burkholderiaceae bacterium | reverse complement strand
GAGCTGACGCGCCGTGGCAAGTACATCTGGATGCCGCTGGCGGGCCGCGCGCGAAGTGGCGGCCTGCTGTGGCATCTGGGCATGTCGGGTTCATTGATGCTGCACGAGCGCACGCCCCCGCCGCGCGGCCGACACGACCATTTCGAGCTCGTCAGCAGCGCGGGCACGCTGCGCCTGACCGATCCGCGTCGCTTCGGCGCCGTGCTGTGGTCCGATTCGATCGACACGGACCCGGCGCGACGGTTGCTGGCCGGGCTCGGGGCAGAGCCGTTCGATCCGCAGCTCACCGCACAGGCGCTGCATGCCGCCTGCAGGCGCCGGCGCACGTCGATCAAAGCCGCGCTGCTGGCCGGCGACATCGTCGTCGGCGCCGGCAATATCTATGCGTGCGAGGCACTGTTCCGCGCCGGCATCGACCCCCGCACGCGATGCCATCGCCTGTCGCTGGCACGTTGCGAACGCCTGCTGGTGGCGCTGCGCGAGGTGCTGTCGCAGGCGCTCTCGCTCGGCGGCTCGACGCTGCGCGACTTTCGCGATTCGCACGGCAGCGCCGGCGAGTTCCAGGGCAGTGCGAAGGTCTACGGCCGCGAAGGGCAACCCTGCGTGCAGTGCGCGACGCCGGTGCGGCGCGTGGTGCAGGCCCAGCGCTCGACGTTCTTCTGCCCGCGATGCCAGGCGCGGTAGTTCGCAGCGCAATCGCAGGCGGCGTGCTCCTGCGCACTTTGTGGCGTGCCCGCGCCAGGGCCTGTCAGCAGTTGTATCGCGCACCGGTTCGGTGACGGCGCCTGCGCTAGGATCGTCCGGCCCGTAAATCGACCGGTTCATGACCTCCACCCTCGCGCGGCGCCTCGACGCCCTTGCCGACTGGCGGCGCGCGCTCGACCGCGCTGTCGAGCAGTACGCCGAGTTCCTTGCCGACCACGACCTGCGCGATGCCGCGGCCAACGCGCAGATCGACGCGCTGCGTCAGCGCCTGGCGAGCGACCGGCTGGTTCTGGCCTTCGTGGCGGAGTTCTCGCGCGGCAAGTCCGAGCTGATCAACGCCATCTTCTTTGCCGACGCCGGGCGCCGCGTGCTGCCGGCCACGCCCGGACGCACGACGATGTGCCCGGTCGAGCTGTCGTGGGACGCCGAGCAGCCGCCCGGCGTGTCGCTGCTGCCGATCGACTCGCGCTTGAAGGCGCTGTCGCTGGCCGAGCTGCGCGACAAGCCCGAGCTGTGGCGGCGCATCGAACTGCCCGTGCTCGAGGCGGCGCAGCTGGCCGAGGCGCTGGCCGAGGTCAAGCGCACGACGCAGGTGTCGCTCGACCAGGCGCGCCAGCTCGGCTTCTGGAACGACGAACATCCGCAGGACAACCCGCCGCCCGCGGCCGACGGAACGGTCGAGGTGCCGGCCTGGCGGCATGCGCTGATCAACTATCCGCATCCGCTGCTCAAGCGCGGGCTGGTGGTGATCGACACGCCGGGGCTGAACGCGATCGGCGCCGAGCCCGAGCTGACGCTCGGCCTGCTGCCGTCGGCGCATGCCACCGTGTTCATCCTCGGCGCCGACACCGGCGTCACCAAGTCCGACCTCGAGATCTGGCGCGAGCACCTCGACGGCCGCGCGCTCGAGCGCTTCGTGGTGCTCAACAAGATCGATTCGCTGGCCGACCCGCTCAGCTCGCCGCAGGAGGTGGACGAGCAGGTGCGACACCAGTGCGACGT
Source organism: Burkholderiaceae bacterium (assembly GCA_035455385.1). GTDB lineage: Bacteria > Pseudomonadota > Gammaproteobacteria > Burkholderiales > Burkholderiaceae_C > JAEUPI01. The sequence goes on along the minus strand of DATIFD010000617.1, from coordinate 3,202 downwards.
GGTGGCGCAGACGCTCGGTGTGGACCGCGCGCGGGTCTTTCCGCTGTCGGCGCGCGATGCGCTGGCCGCGCGCGTGGCCGGCGACGATGCCGCCGTGCAGACGAGCCGGCTGCCGGCGCTGGAAGAGGCGCTGTCGGCGCAGCTGATGCCGCAGCGTGCCGCGGTGGTCGGCCGCATCGCGGTCGACGGGATGGAGGCGCTGCGCCGTCAGACGGCCAAGCGCCTGGGCGACCAGCGCCGCCAGCTGACCGAGCAGCTGCTCGAGCTGCGCGGCCTGCGCGGCAAGAGCGGCAACAAGGTCAAGCTGATGCTCGAGCGTGCGCAGGCCGACTCGGCCGAGTTCGAGCGCTGCACGGTGCGGCTGTCGGCGCTGAAGGCGGTGCACGCGCGGCAGCTCAAGCAGGTGATGCAGCTGCTGTCGAGCGATCGCGTGCGCGAGGAGGTCGCGCAGATGCGCAAGACCAGCGATGCCAGCTGGTTCAAGCTCGGCGCGCGCAAGGCGTTCGTCGCGCTTTCCGCCCGTCTGCGCGACATGATGGCGGGCTCGACGCAGAAGGTCACCGAGATCGAGCAGATGCTGACTGGTTCGTTCAAGCAGCTCAACGCCGAATACGGCTTCGCGCTGGCGGTGGCGCCGGTGCCGAGCATGGAGCGCTACGAGCGCGAACTGGCGCTGATCGAGTCGAGCTACACGCGCTACCTCGGCGCCGCCAACGCGTGGCGCCTGTCGGAGCCGGGCTTCCTCGACCACTTCATGCGCATGCTGGTGTCCAAGCTGCGCGTGGTTTTCGAGAACGCCGCGGGCGACATCGAGATGTGGAGCCGGTCCACCTCGGCGCAGATGGAGTCGCAGCTGCGCGACCGTCGCCGCGGCTTCAAGCGGCGCCGGGAGGCGCTCGAGCGCATCCAGAGCGCCGCCGGCGAACTCGAACGTCGCATCACCGAGGTGCAGGCGCAGGACGATCGGCTGGCCGGATGGCTCTCTAAGGTCGACGCGCTGGCCGAGTCGCTGCAGCAGTTGGCGGCCACACCGCCATCGGTGCAGGAGTCTGCCGAGCGGGCCCCGCACCTGTCGCTGGTGCGCGCCAAGCCGGCGCCGCACGCCGGCCCGGCCGAGGCCGCCAGCGGCGCCGTCTGACGCCGCGGGCGGCGCGAGCCTACGGTACCGCTGTGACACGCGCCCCTCAGGGTGCCGCTGCGGTGGCTGCGCGCGTGGTCGATTGGCACCGACGCTCCGGTCGCCGCGGCCTTCCTTGGCAGGGCGTTCGCGATCCATACCGCGTCTGGCTGTCCGAGGTGATGCTGCAGCAGACGCAGGTGGCGACCGCATCGGCGTACTTCGAGCGGTTTGTCGCCACCTTTCCCGACGTCGCCGCGCTGGCCGCAGCGCCACTGGACGACGTGCTGGCGCTGTGGAGCGGCCTGGGCTACTACAGCCGCGCGCGCAATCTGCATCGCTGCGCCCAGGTGGTGGTCGAGCAGCACGGTGGCCGGTTCCCGCGCTCCAGTGCCGAGCTGGCGCGGCTGCCGGGCATCGGCCGCTCCACGGCAGCTGCGATCGCGGCCTTCTGCTTCGACGAGCGAGCGGCGATCCTCGACGGCAACGTCAAGCGCGTGCTGGCTCGGTCGAGCGGCTTTGCCGGCGATCTCGCCACCGCGGCGGCCCAGCGCGAGCTGTGGGCCTATGCGCAATCGCTGCTGCCCTCGACCGCCGACATGCCGCACTACACGCAGGGCCTGATGGATCTCGGCGCCACCGTATGCCTGGCTCGCCAGCCACGCTGCGACGAGTGTCCGCTGGCCACCGGTTGCGTCGCGCACAAGACGGGGCGCACCGGGGAGCTGCCGCGCAAATCGCGCCGCACGCAGCGCGGACGGCGCAGCCATGCGCTGCTTTGGCTGCGCCACCGCGAGGACGTGCTGCTCGTGCGCAGGCCCGAGCGCGGCGTCTGGGCGGGGCTGTGGAGCCTGCCGGAATTCGCCGACCTGCGCGCCGCGCGAGCCGTCGCGACGCGCTGGCGCGGCAAGGCCGATGCGCTGCCGGCCGTCGACCACGCGCTCACGCACTTCGATTGGCATCTGCAGCCGCTTCGTTGCGAGTTGCCCGTGCGCACCGCCGCCGCGACGCGCGAGGCGATCGCCGCTGCGCTCGGCGGACGCTGGGTCGAGACGGCCGAGGCGCTGCGCATGGGCTTGCCCGCGCCGGTGCGCAGACTGCTCGGCGAGCAAGGCGGCGCTCGCTGACGCCGCCGCGCGCTGCGACCCTCAGGCGGTGACCACGCCCTTGCCGCGCAGGTATTCGTCGACCAACCGCAACCGCACCTGAGGATCTTCCAGCGCCATCAGCTTCTGCTTGGCCGCCAACGGAATCGGCAGCAGCTCGCACCAGCGGTTGGCCACCCAGCCGGCGTCTTCGAAACGATAGGGCTTGAGGAACGGCGAGCCGCCCTTGCGCTCGAGGGCGCCGATTGCGTTGGCCAGCGCACGCACCGTGGCGATCAGCGCCTGCGGCGGCGCCACGGTCGCGTCGTCGTCGATCAGCCAGGCGCGCGCGGTCCAGAGGCCATCGGGATGCTGCGCCGGCGGCTGGTCGATCTCGAAGCGCTGGGTGCCGATGCAGCGCACCCGCAGCACGCCGGTCTGCTCGGCGTCGACCTCCTCGATCCTGGCCAGCACGCCGGTGCTCTCCAGGCGGACCGGTTCGTCGCCGGTGCCGCGCACCTCGGGGCCCTGGCGCAGGCAGATCACGCCGAACGCCTGCTGCTCACGCAGGCAGCGCGCCACCAGATCGAGGTAGCGCGGCTCGAACACGCGCAGGTGCAACTGTGCACCGGGGAACAGCACGCTCTGCAGCGGGAACAGCGGCAGGTCGGGCAGGCTGTGCGGGTCAGGCGTCTGTTCGTTCAATCGCTGGCGTCCAGTTCGCGGTGACGCACCAGTGCGGCACCGAAGTCGGCAAAGCGCTGCGCCAACTGCTCGACCATGTACACGGACCGGTGTTGCCCCCCGGTGCAGCCGATCGCCACCGTCAGATAGCTGCGCGGGTCGGCCTCGAAGCCCGGCAGCCAGCGTCGCAGGAAGGACTCGATCTGCGACAGCAGCTCCTGGGTCTCGGGCTGCGCGCGCAGGTAGTCGATCACCGGCGCGTCGGAACCGGTGAGCGCGCGCAGCTCGCGGATGTAGTAGGGATTGGGCAGCATGC
>DATIFD010000616.1:0-3896 GCA_035455385.1 Burkholderiaceae bacterium | reverse complement strand
CCGGGTGTCGCGCGTCGTCGATCGCGCGGCGCAACGCGGCGATGTCGCTGGTGACGCCGCTGGCGGTGTCGGTGTGCACCGCCAGCACGGCCTGGATCTCGTGGCTGCGGTCGTCGCGCAGCGCCTGCTCGACCGCCACCGCGTCGATCGGCCAGCCTTCGCGCCACGACGTGCGCACGACGCGGCGGCCCAGCGCCTCGGCCTGCAGCGCCCACGATTCCGAGAAGTGTCCCGTGCCCGGCACCAGCAGCGCCTGCCCGGGCGCGGCGAGGTTGTCGATCACGGCCTCCCACACGCCGTGGCCGTTGGAGGCATAGAGGAACAGCTCCGAAGCGTCGGTGTGCAACAGGTGCCTCAGCCCGCTTTCGCAGGCGTCGATGTTGGCGTCGACGCGCGGGTCGCCCAGGTCCATCGGCTGCACGCTCATCGCGTGCAGCACCGCATCGGGCAGCGGCGTGGGGCCCGGTGAGTGGAGGAAGCGGCGGCCGGGAATGCGCGGTGTCGTCATCCCGGCATCGTAGCGGCGCAACTCAACCCGCCTTGGACTTGCCACGATCGATGAAGGCCTGCACGCCGTCCAGCGCGCAGGCGTCCATCATGTTGCAGGCCATCGTCTGGCCGGCGTCGGCGTACGCCGACGCGATGCCGGCTTCGATCTGCCGATAGAACAGTGCCTTGCCCAGCGCGATGGCCGCGCGCGGCTTGGCGACGATGCGCGCGGCCAACGCGTCGACCGCTGAGTCGAGCTCGGCGGTATCGACCACCCGGTTGACCAGGCCCTTGGCCTGCGCCTCGTCGGCGGAGATGAAGTCGCCTGTCACCAGCATCTCGAACGCCGCCTTGCGCGCCACATTGCGCGACAACGCCACGCTCGGCGTGCTGCAGAACAGCCCCAAGTTGACGCCGCTGACCGCGAAGCGGGCATCGCGCGACGCCACGGCCAGGTCGCACATCGCCACCAGCTGGCAGCCGGCGGCGGTGGCAACGCCGTGCACGCGGGCGATCACCGGCACCGGCAACCGCTGGATCGCCAGCATTACGCGCGAGCAGCGCTCGAACAGGCTCTGGTAGTAGTCGAGCGACGGCGCGGCGCGCATCTCCTTCAGGTCGTGCCCGGCGCAGAATGCCTTGCCGGCGGCCGCGATGATGAGCACGCGCAGGCTTTCGTCGCCGGCCAGGGTGTCGAACTCGGTCTGCAACGCCTCGAGCATCGCCTCGGACAGCGCATTGAATGCCTGCGGCCGGTTCAGCGTCACGGTCACCACGCCGCGCTCATCGCGCGCGCGGTGCAGCAGGGGTTCGTCGGTGGTCAACATGGTCATGCCTCACTCGATCGCGCTGGCCGACTTGGCGCGCTCGCGCAGCGCGAATTTCTGGATCTTGCCAGTGGAGGTCTTCGGAATCTCCTCGAAGCGGATCTCCTTGGGCACCTTGTAGCCGGCCAGCTGCGACTTGCAGTGCGCGATCAGTTCGGCGGCGTCGACCTTCGCGCCGGCCTTCAGCTCCACGTAGGCCACCGGCGACTCGCCCCACTTGGGGTCGGGCTTGGCCACCACCGCGCACGCCAGCACGGCCGGATGCCGGTACAGTGCGTCCTCGACCTCGAGCGAACTGATGTTCTCGCCGCCCGAGATGATGATGTCCTTGCTGCGGTCCTTGATCTTGAGGTAGCGGTCGGGTTCGATCACCCCGAGGTCTCCGGTGTGGAACCAGCCACCCGCGAACGCCTTGCGCGTCGCGTCGGGGTTCTTCAGGTAACCCTTCATCACGATGTTGCCGCGGAACATGATCTCGCCCATCGCCTGGCCGTCGGCCGGCACCTCGGCCATCGTCTCGGCGTCGAGCACGGTCATGCCCTCCTCGAGCGCATAGCGCACGCCCTGCCGGCCGTTGAGCCGCGTCTGCTCCGACAGGTTCCGATCGCCCCAGGCAGGGCGTTTGATGCAGACCGCCGCCGGACCGTAGGTCTCGGTGAGGCCATAGATGTGAGTGATGTCGAAGCCGATCCGCGCCATGCCCTCGATCATCGCCGCCGGCGGCGCCGCGCCGGCGACCATGCCGCGCACGCGCTGCGTGATGCCCGCGCGCATGTCGGCAGGTGCGTTGACGATCAGGTTGTGCACGATCGGCGCCGCGCAATAGTGATCGACGCCGTGCTCGCGCATCGCGTCGAGGATCGCCTTGGCCTCGACGCGGCGCAGGCACACGTGCGTGCCGCCGAGCAGCGCGACGGTCCACGGGAAGCACCAGCCGTTGCAGTGGAACATCGGCAGCGTCCACAGGTACTTCGGAAAGTGCGGCATCGTCCAGGTGAGCGCATTGCACACCGCGTTCAGGTACGCGCCGCGGTGGTGGGTGACCACGCCCTTGGGGTCGCCGGTGGTGCCGCTGGTGTAGCTGACGGCAATGGCATCCCACTCGTCCGCGGGGCCGTCGAGCCGAGCCAGCGGCTCGTGCGCCGCCAGCAGCGCCTCGTACTCGTGCGTGCCCAGACGCTCGCCCGCGCCGGTGTACTCGGTGTCGGCCACGTCGATGACCACCGGCGAGCGGCCGTGCTCGGCCTTCAGGATCTGCAGCGCCTTGCTCGTCACCGGCGAGAACTCGGAGTCGGTGATCAGCACCTGCGCCTCGCAATGGTTGAGCTGCCATGCGAGAAGCGACGCATCGAGCCGCGTGTTGAGCGTGTTCAGCACGGCGCCCAGCGCCGGCACGGCGTAGTGCACCTCCACCATCTCGGGGGTGTTCGACAGCATCACGCTCACCGTGTCGCCGGGGCCGATGCCGAGGTGTCTCAGCGCCGCCGCCAGCCGTGCCGAGCGGGTGCGGGTTTGTCCCCAGGTGTAGCGGCGCGCGCCGTGCACCACGGCCGGCAGATCGCCGAACACCTCGGCGCTGCGTTCGACGAAGCTCACCGGGCTCAACGGCACATGGTTGGCCCCACAGCGTTCGAGACCTTGTTGATAGATGTTCATCGTTGCTCTCCCGTCGATGGCGCTGCCTCCGATCGCGATGCTGCAGCGCCGCTGTCGCCCAGCGGACAGTGCAAGCGCGCATTGCCAGATCCGATGCGCCCCCCTATAACCCGAGCGCCCTTGCGCGCCCCAGGGCACGAACGGCCGGAAGCCCGAACGACCAATGGCACAAACCCTGCGCTCCGCATCGACGCGCGACACCGGCGACGCGCTACTCAGCGTGCGCGGCGTGTCGGTGCGCTTCGGCGGCATTGTGGCACTCGACGACGTCAGCTTCGACGTCCGGCGCGGCGACATCTGCGGGCTGATCGGCCCCAACGGCGCGGGCAAGACGACGCTGTTCAACTGCATGAGCCGGCTGTACCAGTACCAGTCGGGCGACATCCTGATGGAAGGGCAGTCGCTGACGAACGTGCCGGTCCATCGCATCGCCGGCCTGGGGCTCGGGCGCACGTTCCAGAACCTGGCGATGTTCCATCGCATGACGGTGACCGACAACGTGATGGTCGGTGCGCACGCGCGTTCGACGGCCGGCTTCGCCTCCAGCGCGCTGCGGTTGCCGAAGGTCGGCGCGGAGGAGAAGCGCCTGCGCGAGCGCGCCCACGAGATCATGGGGTACCTGCAGTTGCTGCCGTTCGCCGATCGCCTGGCCGGCGATCTGCCGTTCGCGACGCAGAAGCGAATCGAGCTCGGGCGGGCGCTGGCGGCCGACCCGAAGCTGCTGATGCTCGACGAGCCGGCCGCGGGGCTCAACCACGAGGAGCTCGAGGCGCTCGACGACGTGATTCGCGACATCCGCGACCGGCTGCACATCACCGTGCTGCTGGTCGAGCACCACATGAGCCTGGTCATGAGCCTGTCGGACCACATCGTGGTGCTCAATTTCGGACGCAAGATCGCCGAGGGCACGCCCGAGCACATCCA
>DATIFD010000615.1:0-2535 GCA_035455385.1 Burkholderiaceae bacterium | reverse complement strand
GATGCCGCGGCACGAGCGCGCCTGATCGACACCATCGAGGCGCAACTCGCCCACGAGCGCGTGCGTGCATGGGACGCGCTGGTGTTCGACCTGCGTCTGCTGCCGGTGTCGTCGTTGGCGACGGCCGCCGAGCAGGCCCGCCTGATGTCGCGGCCCGATTCGCCGCTCAACAGCTGGCTCACCGCGATGTTGCGCGACATGGGGCCTGCGCCCGTCGAACCCGGCGACGCGGCATCGGCCGAGGCCGACCGGCTGCAGGCGCTGCGCGGCTATGTGCTCGGCACACCGGCCGGCTACGAGGTCGTGCATGCCGCGGCGGGCCGCATCGCCGCGCAGCTGGCCGCGATCGACGACGCCGCGGCGCGCAAGGCCGCGCCACCGCCCGCCGACGCCTGGCAGGAGCTGACCACTGCGTCGGCACGCGTGCCCGAGCCGTTGCGTACGCTGTGGCAGCAGATGGGCGAGGCCGATGCGGCGCTGGCGCTGACCACGCTGCGCGAGCTGTGGGGCCAACAGCTGGCCGGCGAGGTGGCTCCGGCCTGCGCGCGCGTGGTCGATGGCCGCTACCCGTTCGCGCGCCAGGCGACGCAGGAGGTGACACGCGAGGAGTTCGTGCGCACGTTCGGTGCCGGCGGCGTCATCGACGGCTTTTTCCAGCGAAACCTGCAGGGCTGGGTCGACACCTCGACGCGGCCGTGGGGCGTGCGCGCCGCGCCGCAGGCCAAGTGGGGCGATGCGCTGTTGCCGTTCCAGCGCGCGCAGGCCATCCGCAGTGCCTTCTTCAACGACGCAGGCCGTCAGTTCGGCGTGCGCATCGACCTGCGGCTGCTGGAGCTCGACCCGGGCATCGGCCAGTTGACGATCGACATCGACGGCCAGCTGGTGAGGCTCGCGCGCGACGCGCGCGGCCTGCAGACGCTGCAGTGGCCCGGCCCGGGCGGCGCCGGACGCATCCAGCTGCAGGCGAGCGCACCGGGTGGCGGCGTGGGCTCGCGCTTCACCTTCGAAGGGCCGTGGTCGCTGCTGCGGCTGTTCGAGCACGTGCGCGCCGAGCCGGGACCGAACCCGAACCGCGTGGTGCTGGTGTTCGACATCGAAGGGCGGCGCGCACGCGTCGAGGCGCAAAGCCCGCAAGGTCCGCTGGCGATCACGATGCCCGAACTGGAGCAGTTTCAGTGTCCACGCCGCCTGTGAGCGCCGCACGGCCGCCGCCAAGGCGCCTGCTCCCCGTTGGGGCGAAGGCCCGCAGGGCCGAGGGGGCCCGGTGATCGGCAACGACGTGCCGGGTTGGTTCGGCAAGATGCCCGCGCTGGGCGACTTCGCGTCTCGCCGGCTGCCGCCCGGCTGGGTCGCTGCCTGGGACCAGTGGCTGCAGCACGAGATCGTGCGTTCGCGCGCTGCGCTCGGCCAAGAGGGCTGGCTGTCGCTGTATCTGGTGGCTCCGGTGCGCCGCTTCTGGCTGGCGCCGGGGCTGCTCACACCGTCGGCGTGGCTGGGTGTGCTGATGCCCAGCGTCGACAGCGTCGGGCGTCACTTCCCGTTCACGCTGGCCATCGCACTGCCGCCCGGTCGCGACGATCTGGCCGCCGCGCTGGGCCACGACGACTGGCTCGCCGCTGCCGATGCACTGGCGCGCCAGGCCCTCGACCCGGCTTTCGACGTGCCGGCGCTGGAACAGGCGCTCGCCGCGATGCCGCCACCGAGCGGCGCTCGCCAGCAGGCCGAGGCGCATGCCGGCGCCTGGCTCGCGCAGGAGATCGCCGACGCTGCCCCGGGCTCGCGCAGCGCGTGGTGGTGCGAAGGCGCTGCGCAGGTGGCCGATTTCGTGCTCGCCCCAGCCCTGCCGGTCGATGCCGCCTTCGACGCGCTGCTGCACAACCCGCCCGATGCCATGTGATGCCGCGAGCGCGGCTACCATGTGCGGCGTGTGGTGTAACGGGATCCGAGGCGCTGCGGCGCGGTTCGCTTCGCTGCTGTGTGCCGGCGTGTGGCTGTTGGCCGCCAGCGGTGCCGCGGCGCAGACGATGCGCGGCGTGTCCCTTGTCGAAGACCGCATCGCGCTGGTGATCGGCAACGCGGCGTACAAGCGCGACGCGCTCGACAACCCGGTCAACGACGCGCGGTTGATCGCGCGCACGCTCGAGAAGGCCACCTTCCAGGTCACGCTGCGCGAGAACCTCGACCGTGCCGGGATGTTCAACGCGCTGCGCGAGTTCGGGGCTCGGCTCAACGAGAACACGGTCGCGGTGCTGTACTACGCCGGCCACGCGCTGCAGCTGCGCGAACAGAACTTCATGATCCCGATCGACGCCGAGATCCGCAGCGAGGACGAGATCCCCGTGCAGGGCATCGACCTCAGCTACATCCTGGCCCAGATGTCGCGCGCCAAGAGCCGCGTCAACGTGGTGATCCTCGACGCCTGCCGCGACAACCCGTTCGCCAAGCGATCCTCCGGTGTCGAGTTGCAGGGGCTGGCGCAGATGGACGCCCCGGTCGGCACCTTCCTGGCCTATGCCACGGCACCGGGCACGCAGG
>DATIFD010000614.1:0-2717 GCA_035455385.1 Burkholderiaceae bacterium | reverse complement strand
GTCCTGGCCGTGCTGTTCGGCGCTGTCCTTCACGCCGGCTGGAACGCGCTGGTCAAGTCCAGCGGCGACAAGGAGCTCGACACCGCGCTGGTGCACTTTCTCGGCGCGGTCGTCGCGCTGCCGCCGTTGCTGCTGGTGGGCGCACCGCCCGCGGCGTGCTGGCCGTTCATTGGCGCCTCGCTGGTGGTGCACATCGCCTACTACGTGACGCTCGCCGGCGCCTACAAGCACGGCGACCTCGGCATGACCTATCCGATCATGCGCGGCAGTGCGCCGCTGCTGGTGGCGCTGGGCAGCTCGGTCGTGCTCGGCGAGTCGCTGTCGCCGCTGGCATGGGCTGGTGTGGTCGGGATCACGCTCGGCGTGGCGATGGTCGGCCTGGCCCATCCCGGCGAGGCGCTGCACCATCGTCGCGCGCTGCGCTATGCGTTTGCCAACGCGCTGGTGATCATGACGTATACCTTTGTCGACGGCAGCGGCGTGCGGACGGCGGTGAAGGCCGGCGGCAGCGCGGCCAGCTACGTGCTGATGCTGTTCGTGCTGGATGGCTTTCCGTATCCGGCGCTGGTCGTGGCGCGCCGCGACGCGGCCGGGCGCAGGGCTATCGTCGACTACGCCCGGCGCCGCTGGCCGCTGGCGGCGCTCGGCGGCGCGGCCTCGATCGGCTCGTACGCGATCGCGCTGTGGGCGATGACGCGCGCGCCGGTGGCCGCGGTGTCGGCGCTGCGCGAGACGTCGGTGCTGTTTGCCACGCTGCTCGGCGCGTGGCTGCTCAAGGAGCGGCTCGGCGCGCAGCGGCTGTCCGGCGCGGTGGTGATCGTCGCCGGCGTGGTGGCGCTGCGCTTTGGCTGAGCCCGGACCGAGCGAGCCCCTTGGCGCAGTGCACGGTCGGAACAGGTATATTGTTGACAATCTGCAAACGGCCCCGTACGCTGCGGCGGCCTTCGCCACCGCCGCCCGAGATGCCCCATTCAGCCGACACCAGCAAGCGCGCGCCCGCGGCCGCGGCGATCGAGCTGTTGCGCGAGAACTCGCTGGCCATGCTGGCGCAGCGCGAGCTCGAGCGCCGCATCGTCTCGGGCGAGCTGGCGGTGGGTGCCAAGCTCAACGAGGTGGACATCGCCAACGCGCTGGGGGTGTCGCGCGGGCCGGTGCGCGAGGCGTTCCGCGCGCTCGATCAGGCCGGGCTGGTGCGGGTGGAAAAGAACCGCGGCGTCTTCGTCCGCCAGGTGTCGCTCGAAGAGGCCAACGAGATCTACGAGGTGCGCGCTGCGCTCGAGGGCCTGATCGGCCGGCTGGCGGCACAGCGCATCGACGCCGACGAGATCGAGCAGCTGCGCGCGATCGTCAAGAAGATGGCCGCGCTCGACAAGTCGCGCAAGGCCGAGGCGTACTTCGCGCTCAACCTCGAGTTCCACGAGCTGGTGGCGCGCGCGGCGCGCAACGCGTCGCTGCTGACGCACTACCGGCGCGTGGTCAACGAGCTCGATCTCTACCGCCGTGAGACGCTTACGCGCAACAGCGGCAACCTCGGGGTGTCGACGCGCGAGCACGAGGCCATCGTCAACGCGCTGGCCAAGGGCGACGACAAGCTGGCCGAACGGCTGCTGGTCGAGCACGTGCTGCACAGCCGCGAGCGGCTGCACGGCGCGCTGGCCAAACCGGCGCGAGCCGCGCGCATCGAATCGTCATGAGCGCGCGCTACACATCCGAATACCAGGGAAGCAGTCACATGCCAGGCGAGAAGTCTCCGGTCACCGTCAACGGCGTGGCCTACCGATGGCCCAGGCGGCCGGTGGTGGTGGTGTGCATCGACGGCGGCGACCCGGCGTACCTGCGCCGCTTTCTCGACGACGGCGCGGTGCCGAACATCGCGCGCTTCATCTCGCAAGGGTTCGGCGCGGTGGCCGACGGTTCGATGCCGTCGTTCACCTGCCCGAACAACATGTCGATCATCACCGGCACGCCGACCTCGCGGCACGGCATCTCGGGCAACTTCTATCTCGATACCGCCACCTGGCAGCCGGTGGTGATGACCGGCCCCGAGCTGCTGCGCGGCGACACCATCCTGGCGCGCTTCGCCGACGCGGGCGCCAAGGTGGTCTCGATCACCGCCAAGGACAAGCTGCGCAAGCAGCTCGGCAAGGGCCTCGATGTCTCGAAGGGCCACGTGTCGTTCTCGTCGGAGTACGCGAGCCGCTGCACGCTGGCGGAAAACGGCATCGAGAACGTACTCGAGTTCGTCGGCATGGTGCAGCCCGACATGTACTCGATGGAGCTGTCGCTGTTCGTGCTCGAGGCCGGCGTCAAGCTGCTGGCGCAGCGGCGGCCCGACCTGCTGTACCTGTCGCTGACCGACTGGGTGCAGCATAAGTACGCGCCCGAGGAGTCCGAGGCGCGGCGGTTCTACGAGGCACTCGACGATGCATTCGGCCGCCTGGCCGCGCTCGACGCCACCGTGGCGCTCACCGCCGACCACGGCATGAGCGACAAGAGCAACGCCGCCGGCGAGCCCAACGTGATCTGGCTGCAGGACGTTCTGGACGCGAGGTTCGGCGCCGGCACGACCACCGTCGTCTGCCCGATCACCGACGCCTTCGTCGGCCACCACGGCGCGCTGGGCGGCTTCGTGCGGGTGTGGATCCGGGGTGGTGGCTTGAGCGCGCGCCAGATCATCGAGCACATCGCAGGCATCGACGGCATCGAGATGGCGCTCG
>DATIFD010000613.1:0-2685 GCA_035455385.1 Burkholderiaceae bacterium | reverse complement strand
CACCCGCTGACGCATGCCGCCGGAAAACTGGTGCGGATAGTGGTCGAAGCGCTGCTCGGCCGCCGGAATGCCGGTCTCCTTCAGCAGCGCGACGGCGCGCGCGCGAGCCCGCGCAGCGTCAACCGGCAGATGGGCTTGAATCGTCTCGACCAGCTGTCGGCCGATCGTGTACAGCGGGTTCAGCGAGGTCAGCGGATCCTGGAAGATCGCACCGATGCGACGCCCGCGAATCGTGCGCATGCGCTCCGGTGGCAGATTGTCGATGCGCTCACCCTCGAGGCGGATTTCGCCCCCGGCAATCCGCCCCGGCGGTTCCAGCAGCCCGATGATCGATGCGCCGGTCAGCGACTTGCCGGCACCGGATTCGCCGACCACGCCCAGAATCTCTCCGGGCGCGATCGAGAACGACACGTCGTCCAACGCCACCAGCGTGCCGCGGCGGGTCGGGAACTCCACTCGCAGGCGACTGACTTCGAGCAGCGGTCTGGGCATCGGCGCGGTGGTCCTTCGCCGTTCAGCGCAGGCGCGGGTTGAGCGCATCGCGCAACCAGTCGCCCAGCAGGTTCACCGACAGCGCGATCAGCACCAGCATCAGCCCCGGAAACACCGTGATCCACCACTCGCCGGAGAAGAGAAAATCCTGGCCGATGCGGATCAAGGTGCCCAGCGACGGCGAAGTCGGCGGCACGCCCACCCCGAGAAAGCTCAAGGTCGCCTCGGTGATGATCGCGCCGGCGATCTGGATCGTGGCCAGCACCAGCACAGGCCCGAGCACGTTCGGGAACACGTGTCGGAACATCACCCGAAGCGGTGCGACTCCGATCACCCGTGCCGCCTGAACGTACTCCTTGTTGCGCTCGACCATCGTCGAGCCTCTGACGGTGCGGGCGTATTGCACCCAGCCCGTCAGCGCAATCGCGATCACCAGCACCGAGAAGGCGAGCACGTCGTGCGCGTTGGGGAACAACGCGCGCCCCAGGCCGTCGATGAGCAGCGCGACGAGGATCGCCGGGAACGACAGCATCACGTCGCACACGCGCATGATGAACGCGTCGACCGCGCCGCCGACGAAGCCCGACAGCAAGCCCAGTCCCACCCCGATCAGCACCGACAGCGCGACCGATGCAAGGCCGACAAGCAGCGAGATGCGCGAGCCGTACATCAGTGCCGACAGGATGTCGCGCCCCTGGTCGTCGGTGCCGAACAGGTACTTGCTGCTGCCGCCTTCGATCCACGCCGGCGGCAGCCGCGCGTCCAGCAGATCCAGCGTCGCCAGGTCGAACGGGTCGTGTGGCGCAAGCCAATGCGCGAAGACCGCACACACCACGCACACCAGGGCAATCAGCAAAGCCACGATCGCCGTGGGCGAATGGCGAAAGCTGTACCAGAGGTCGCTGTCGACCAAACGCGCCCAGTGGCTGGTCTTCTCCGCGACGGCCGGTGTGCTGCTCATGTTCAGTGCGCCGCGGCAGCGCGCTCGATGCGCAGCCGCGGATCGACTGCGAAGTACAGCAGATCGACCGCCAGGTTGATCAACACGAAGATCAACGCGATCAGGCACAGGTACGCTGCCATCACCGGAATGTCGGCGAACTGCACCGCCTGGATGAAAAGCAGCCCCATGCCCGGCCACTGAAAGACCGTCTCGGTGATGATGGCGAAGGCGATCAGCTGGCCCAGTTGCAGGCCGGTGATCGTGATCACCGGGACCAGCGTGTTCTTCAGCGCATGACCGAAATACACGGCGTTGTCGCTCAGCCCGCGGGCCCGGGCGAACTTGATGTAGTCGGTGCGCAGCACCTCGAGCATTTCGGCCCGCACCAGCCGCATGATCAACGCAAGCTGGAATATCGACAGCGTCACCGCCGGCAGCACCAGGTGCTTCCAGCCCTCCAGTGTGAGGAACCCCGTGGTCCAGCCAGCAATGCTGGTGACATCACCGCGGCCGAAGCTCGGCAGCAGCTTGAAGATCACGGCGAACACCAGGATCAGCAGGATGCCGATCAGGAACGTCGGCAGTGAAACGCCGACCAGCGACAGCGTCATCCACACCTGCGACCCCACCGTGCCGCGCCGCAGCGCCGTGTAGACGCCCAGTGGTACGCCCACCAGGAGCGCGATCACCGCCGCGCTGACGGCCAGCTCGATCGTTGCCGGAAAGCGCTCGACGACCAGCGCCGACACCTTGCGGCCCTGGCGCAGGCTGAGGCCGAACTCGCCGCGCACCGCATTGCCGACGAAGCGGACGAACTGCGCCACGAACGGCTGGTCGAGCCCGAGGTCGGCCCGCAGCTGCTCGCGCTGCTCGACCGTCGCGTCCTGCCCGAGGAGGTTGGTGACCGGGTCGCCGACGTACTGAAACAGCATGAAGGCGATGAAGGCTACCGTGAGCATCACCACCACGGCTTGGATCAGTCGGCGCAGGACGAAGGCGAGCATGCTCATGCATCATCGATGCAAGCGCGCTCCGGTCGCAATCGGGGGAAGCGGGGGGCGGTCAGCCCTTCGGCACGACGTCGCCATGCCTTGCGTGCTGGTCATCTCGAATTCACGCAGCAACTCCTGACTCAGCGGCTTACGCGGTTCACCCGAGCCACAACGAAAAAAGCCGCCCCGAAGGGCGGCTTTGCACAAAGGCTTGTCTGTCTCGAAGCGTCAGAACGAATGACGCACGCCGATGTTGAA
>DATIFD010000612.1:0-2015 GCA_035455385.1 Burkholderiaceae bacterium | reverse complement strand
GATGAGCCGCTTCCTGAGCCTGGGCTGACCGTCACGTGGGCGCGGCGCCCACGCCGCCGCGCGGCAGGCACAATCGGCCACCACTTCCGACCGCGAGCATGCTCCGCACTTCTCGCGCCCGCCACTGGCCGGCCTCCTGGGCGGCGCGGCGCCCGACCGCATGAAGCCGGGGACGCCGCAGCCCCCAGGGGCACTGCCCGACGCCGAGGCGACGCTGCGCTCGGTGCTCGACACGATGGCCGAAGGGTTGATCGTGGTGGCCGCCGACCGGAGCGTGCTCTACATCAACGAGGCCGCGGCGCGCCTGATCGGCGTGCCGGTCGAGCAATACACGGTGGCGCAGGCCGAGCACCACGGCATCCGCATCTTCCACCCCGATGGCCGCGCACTGCTGCCCGACGAGCGACCCGGGCCGCGCTCGATGCGCGAGGGCGTCGCGCTGCGCAATCAGCTCGAACGCCTGGTGACGCCGGCCGGCGAGGCGCGCTGGCTGTCGGTGAACACCACCCCGCTGTTCCACGCCGGGGATTCGAAGCCCTACGCGGTGGTGTCGACGTTCAACGACGTGACGCGCCACGTCGAGGCCGAGCAGCAGCTGCGCACCGTGAACGAGGATCTCGAGCGGCGCGTCGCACAGCGCACCGCCGAACTCACGCAGGCCAAGGAGGCGGCCGAGCGCGCCAACCGCGCGAAGAGCGAGTTCCTGTCGCGCATGAGCCATGAACTGCGCACCCCGCTGAACGCGATCCTCGGCTTCGCGCAGGTGCTGGCGATGCCGCAGCAGGGCCTGGACGGCGCCGCGCGCGAGCGCGTGCGCCAGATCGAGACCGCGGGCTGGCACCTGCTGGAGCTGATCGACGAGGTGCTCAACCTGTCGCGCATCGAGGCCGGCGCGATGATGGTGGCGATCGAGCCGGTCGAGCTGCGCGAGCTGGTGGCCCGTGCGCTGGAGATGGCCGCACCGCTGGCCGCGCGCCACGACGTGCGGCTCGAGGGGCTGGGTGTCGGCGCCGACGTGTGGGTGCGGGCAGACCGCAGGCGCCTGCTGCAGGTGCTGAACAACCTGCTGTCCAACGGCATCAAGTACAACCGCGCGCAGGGGCACGTGCGGCTCGACACCCGGGTGCAGGGCGATCGGGTGACACTGGCCGTGCACGACAGCGGGCGTGGCTTGAGCAGCGTGCAGCAGGCGCATCTGTTCGTGCCGTTCGCGCGCTTCGACGATGGCGGCCGCACCGAAGGCACCGGCATCGGGCTGGTGATCACCAAGCGCCTGGTCGAGCTGATGGGCGGCACGCTCGATCTGAACTCGGTGCCGGGCGAGGGGTCCACCTTCCGGGTCACGCTGCCGGCGGCGCCGCCGGGTGTGGCGCCGCCGAGCGTCGCCGAGCCGTCGCCGCTGCCTCCCGTGCGCGCGCCGCGGCCGCTGCGCGTGCTGTACGTCGAGGACAAACCGTCGAACGTGGCGCTGCTGTCCGACGCGCTCGCGATGCGGCCCGGCCTGACGCTGCAGGTCGCCGTCGACGGGCCGGGCGGACTGCAGGCGCTGCACGCGCAGCGCCCCGACGTGGCCGTGATCGACATCGACCTGCCCGGTATGGACGGCAACGAGCTGTGCCGTCGCGTGCGTGCCGACCCGACGCTGGCGCGCACGCCGCTGCTGGCGCTGTCGGCGCAGGCCATGCCCGACGACCTGCTGCGCATGCGAGCGGCCGGCTTCGACTCGATCATGACCAAGCCGCTGGACCTGGTGCAGTTCTTCGCCGAGGTCGACCGCCTGCTCGACGCGCGCGGCGTCCGATGAGGCGATGCGCCGCGCGGCGGTCAGCCTCCGGGCTGGCCTGATCGGCGCGACGGCGCCGCGATCAGCGCGTCGGCCACCTCCGCGAAACCCGCGCCGCGCTCGCCGGCGGTGATGTACGCCGGCCACACGGTGAGCCGGTCGGCGAAGCGCAGCAGGTTGGCCACGCCGACGCTCAACGGGAAATGCGCGAACATCTCCTGGTCGTTGGTCG
>DATIFD010000611.1:0-2355 GCA_035455385.1 Burkholderiaceae bacterium | reverse complement strand
ACGCGGCCATCGAAGCCTGCGAGCCGCCAGCACACCCGCTCATAGTCGGTGCCCACCGCCTCCGCTACGGCAGCCTCCGCATTCATCGATTCAAGGTCTTTCGTTGTTGTTGCGTTGTCCACTCGAAAATACAGTCAGCTGCGACTCGAGGCAAGCAGCTCCTGCACCCACTGGCGCGCCTCGTCGCCGGTCCAGTCCACCGCACCGACGATCTGGTGGCGCGGGCGGCCATGGCGATCGATCGACACCGTGGTCGGGAACACACGCGGCGTCCACGCCTTGGTGACCGTGCCGTCGCGGTCCAGCAGCACCGGCAACGTCAATGGTACGCGCTCGATGAAGCGCCGGATCTCCTGCTCGGATTCGCGGAAGTTGACCGTCAACACGATCATCGCGTCGGTGCCACGCTGCCTGGACAGTGCCTGCAGCGACGGCATTTCCTCGCGGCACGGCTCGCACCACGTGGCCCAGAAGTTGATCAGCACCGCTCGCCCTTGCAGTGCGGTGAGGTCCCAGGTCTTGCCGTCGAGATCGACGAGCGACAGCGGCGGGGCGCTCCGTGTGGCCCCCCAGGGTCGCAATTGGTGCGCGTGCGCGCCGGCGGCCATGCCGAGCAGCGCGCAAACCCACGCACGACGACTGAGCGACGGGAGACCACGCTGGCGCATTGCGTCTCGCACTGTACGTGATAGCCGCCGGCCAGCAGGTACCCGGGTCATGCCGGCGAGGTCGGCCGGCACGCGAAGCGGCGGTCCCAACGGATTCGGATGCAAGGCGACTACAGCCGCTCGGCGACCCAGTCGCGCACCGAGGCCAGCGCCTGCGGCAGCTTGGTCGCGTCGGTGCCACCGGCCATAGCCAGTTCGGGTTTGCCACCGCCCTTGCCCCCCACCTGCTGTGCGACGAAATTGACCAGCTCCCCCGCCTTGACACGGGCGGTGCGATCGTTCGTGACGCCGGCAGCCAGTTGCACCTTGGCGCCGTCGATCGCCGCCAGCACGATGGCGGCGCTCTTCAGCTTGTCTTTCAGTCTGTCCATCGTCTCGCGCAGCGTCTTGGCGTCGGCGCCCTGCAGCACGGCGGCGAGCACCTTCAGCCCTTTGACGTCGACGGCCTGGGCGAGCAGCTCGTCGCCTTGCGCCGACGCCAGCCTGCCCTTCAGCGCCGCGAGTTCCTTCTCCAGGCTGCGCACCTGCTCGAGCACCGCGCCGACGCGGCCCTGCACCTCGGCCGGCGTGACCTTCAGGGTGCCGGCCACCTGTGCCACGGTCGATTCCAGCTGCTGCAGGTATGCGACGGCGTTGTCGCCCGTCACCGCCTCGATGCGGCGCACCCCGGCGGCCACGCCGCCTTCGGAGACGATCTTGAACACCCCGATGTCGCCGGTGCGCTTCACGTGCGTGCCGCCGCACAGCTCGCGGCTGGTGCCGATGTCGAGCACGCGCACGTCCGAGCCGTATTTCTCGCCGAACAGCATCATCGCGCCGAGCTTCTGCGCGTCGTCCATCGGCATCACGCGCGCCAGCGTCGGCGTGTTGGCCAGGATCTCGGCGTTGACGATGGCCTCGACCCTGCGGACCTGCTCGTCGGTCATCGGCGCGTTGTGCGCGAAGTCGAAGCGGGTGCGCTCGGCGTCGACCAGCGAGCCCTTCTGCTGCACGTGGCCGCCCAGCACTTCGCGCAGCGCCTTGTGCATCAGGTGCGTCACGCTGTGGTTGCGCATCGTCCTGGCGCGCTTGTCGGCATCGACGCGCGCGCCCAAGGCGTCGCCCACGGCGAGCGCGCCTTCCACCACGCGCGCCTGATGGCCGAACACGTCGGCCTGGATCTTGGTGGTGTCCTCGACCAACGCACGGAAGGTCGCGTTGCGCAATTCGCCGGTGTCGCCGACCTGGCCGCCGCTTTCGGCGTAGAACGGCGTGTGGTCGAGCACGATCACCGCATCGTCGCCGGCCTTCACCCGCTGCACCGGTGCGCCGTCGATGTAGAGCGCGGTGACCTTGGCGCCGTCGCGCGTCAGACCGTCGTAGCCGTGGAACGTGGTGGGCGCTCCGCTGTACGCGAGGCCGGCTGCCATCTTGAACTTCGCTGCCGCCCTCGCCTGCTCGCGCTGACGATTCATCGCGGCGTCGAAGCCGGCCTCGTCCACCACGAAGCCGCGCTCGCGGCAGACGTCGGCGGTGAGGTCGAGCGGAAAGCCGTAGGTGTCGTGCAGCTTGAACGCCAGCTCGCCGTCGAGCGGCGCCGCCGCGCGGCCTTCGCGAGCCGGCTCGAGCGTAGCGCCGACGCCTACCTGGTCACGCGCGGCACCGGCCGCACGATCGTCGCCGGCTACCCATGGTTCACCGACTGGGG
>DATIFD010000610.1:0-2894 GCA_035455385.1 Burkholderiaceae bacterium | reverse complement strand
CACCGCAGCGGCCTGCGGCGTCGCGCTGACCGGGGTCTTGCCGGTGCTGGTCTTCAGGAAGTCGGCGCCCTCGGCCAGCGCGAGGCGCGCGGCGCGTTCGATGGTCGCGTCGTCGCGCAGCTCACCCGTCTCGAGAATCACTTTCAACGCCAGCCCGTTGCAGGCGTGTCGCGTCGCGCGCAGCAACGCCGCGCACGCGGCATGGTCGTCGGTAAGCAGCGCGCGCCACGGCAGCACCACGTCGACCTCCTGGGCGCCGGCCTGCACGATGGCATCGACGTCGCGCAGCGTGCGCGCAATGTCGGTCGACCCGCCGGGAAAGTTGGCCACCGCAGCCACCCGCACCGCACGATCGGCATGTGCACGGGCCAGGCGTGCGAAGCGCGGCCACACGCAGACGGCGGCCACCGCGCCATGCACCCCCACGGCACGCTCGCACAGCGCGATCACGTCGGCCTCGGTGTCGCCGTCGTTCAGGCTGGTGAGGTCCAGGCAGGCCAGCGCGATCCGCGCGGCTTCGACGGCGCTCCGCGACTCGGCCATCAGACCTCCAGCGCGCCGACGATCGCCGCCAGCAGGGGCACCGCGGTGTCCTGCGCGGATCGCGCCACCGCCAGCGTGTGCGCGTGGCTCAGCGCCTCGTCCTCGATGCCGCAGCCCATGTTGGTGATCATCGACAGCGCGAGCACGCGCATCGCGTAACGCCGCGCCAGGATCGTCTCGGGCACGATGCTCATGCCCACCGCCTGCGCGCCGAGCTGTTGCAGCATGCGGATCTCGGCCGGCGTCTCGAACTGCGGACCGAGCACCCAGGCGTAGATCCCTTCGTGCAGCACGATCGCGGCGCGTTCGGCGGTGGCCAGCGCACGGGTGCGCAACACCGGGTCGTAGGCATCGCGCAGGTCGACGAAGCGCTCGCTGCCGGCCTCGCCGACCAGCGGCGAGCGCTGCAGGATGTTCAAGTGGTCGCTGATCAGCATCAGCTCGCCCGGCCGGATCGCGGCATCGAGGCTGCCGGCCGCGCTGGTCTGCACCAGCACGCGCACGCCGCACGCCGCCAGGGTGGCGAGGGCGCCCTTCATCCCACCGGCGTCGCCGTTCTCGTAGGCGTGCTTGCGGCCGGCCAGCACCGCGACCTCGTGCCCGCCGACGCGGCCGAGCACCAGCTCGCCGGCGTGGCCTTCGACGCCCAGGCGGGGAAAGGCGGGTAGCTCGCCGTACGGCAGGGGCACGGCCGTTTCCACCTGGCTCACGAACGGCTGCCAGCCGGAGCCGAGCAGCACGGCGATGCGCGGGGTGCACCCGCTGGCTGCGATGCGCGCGGCGCTGCGGGCGACGGCGTCGTCGAGGTTCACCGTTGCACCCTTGCGCCCCCTGAGTGCCGCCGGGCGGGAGCTCATGGCTTCCAGTGGCCGGGGCCGAAACTCGCCGGCAGCAGCTCGCCCAGCGTGTGGCGCGCACGCCAGCCTTGCGCGTCGGCCGACCACACCGGCGCGTCGTCGTCGGCGAACTCGCGCAGCATCTGCCGGCAGCCGCCGCACGGTGTCACCGCGTGCGGCGCCTCGCCCGCCACGACCGCCGCGCACACCTGCGTGCCGCCGGCCGCAACCAGCGTGCCGAGCGCCACGGCCTCGGCGCACAGCCCCAGCGGCAGCGCGGCGTTCTCGACGTTGCAGCCGGTGTGCACGCGACCGTGCTCGTCGAGCAACGCGGCGCCGACCGCGAAGTGCGAGTACGGCGCATGCGCACGCGATCGCACAGCGCGCGCGGCGTCGGCCAGCCGCGCCAGGTCGTGTTCCGAAACGGGGGGCATCGGGGTCGCGATCAATGCGTCTTCGCGTACGGTACACCCAAGGCCTTGGGTGCGCGCGCGCGGCCGATGAAGCCGGCCAGCAGCACGACCGTCATCACGTACGGCAGCGCCTGGATCGCCTGCACGGGCACCGCACCGAAGAGCGGCAGCGGCGTGCCCTGCAGCCTTATCGCCAGCGCGTCGAGAAAGCCGAACAGCAGGCACGCGAAGAACGCGCCCACCGGCTGCCACTTGCCGAAGATCATCGCCGCCAGCGCCATGTAGCCGCGGCCGGCGGTCATGTGCGGGATGAACGACGGGTTCTGCGCCAGCACCAGGTAGCAGCCCGCCAGTGCGCACAGTGCGCCGTTCAGCGCCAGCGCGGCGTAGCGCAGCGCGTGCACCGAGACGCCCGCGGCGTCGACCATCGCCGGGTTTTCGCCGGCCGCACGCAGGCGCAGGCCGAAGCGGGTGCGCGCCAGCAGCCACCACACGAGCGGCACCAGCGCGAGCGCGGCGTAGACCACGCCGTTGTGGCCGAGCAGCCCGATCGCCAGTGCCCTGAGCCCCGTCGGCGTGGCGGCCAGCGCCTCGGGCGCCACCGCGAACCAGGGCGCGAGCCGCACCGCGTCGCCCAGCGCGGGCGTCTGGCCACCCTGGTGGAACCACGCGATACCGAGCACGACCGTCAGGCCGGCGGCGGTCATCGTGATCGCCATGCCCATCACCACCTGGTCGCCGCGGTGGCTGACGCAGGCATAGCCGTGCAGCATCGACAGCGCCACGCCGACCAGCAGCGCCTGCGCGATGGCCAGCGGCAGCGAGCCGAACACCGCGGCGCCCGCACCGGCGGTGAACGCGGTGAGCAGCATCTTGCCCTCCAGGCCGAGGTCGATGACGCCGGAGCGCTCGCTCAGGCAGCCAGCCAGCGCGCACAGGATCAACGGCGTCGACACGCGCAGTGTCGACGCGACCAGCGTGCCCACGGCGACGTCATCCATGACGGCGCCCTCGTGGCTTCACGACGTCATCCATGACGGCGCCCTCGTGGCTTGACGACGTCATCCATGGACCGCGCGCGGCGCCAAGCGCCGCTCGATCG
>DATIFD010000609.1:0-3833 GCA_035455385.1 Burkholderiaceae bacterium | reverse complement strand
ACATGCAGAGCGACAGCCGTGGCCGCGTGCGGCTCGACTACCGCGTCCCGGCCCGCGGCTTGATCGGCTTTTCGACCGAGTTCCTCAACATCACGCGCGGCACCGGCCTGATGAGCCACATCTTCGACGGCTACGAGCCCTACAAGGGCGAGATCGGCGGACGCAAGAACGGCGTCCTGATCAGCCAGGAGGACGGCGAGATCGTCACCTACGCGCTGGGCAAGCTCGACGACCGCGGCCGCATGTTCGTCAAGGCCGGCGACCCGGTGTACGAGGGCATGATCGTCGGCATGCACAGCCGCGACAACGACCTGGTGGTCAACGCGGTGCGCACCAAGCAGCTCACCAACTTCCGCGTCTCGGGCAAGGAGGACGCGATCAAGATCACGCCGCCGATCGAGCTGACGCTGGAGAGCGCGGTGGAGTTCATCGCCGACGACGAACTGGTCGAGATCACGCCGAAGAGCATTCGGCTGCGCAAGCGGCACCTGAAGGAGCACGACCGAAAGAGGGCGGCCCGGGAGGCTGCTTGACTGCACAGTCTGCGCAGCCGAATGCCTTCGGCTTCGCCGTTCCGTTGGCTCCCCCGAGCCCCCTTCCAAGCGGGGGCTCCAGCATGAGAGACGCCCGGTCCGCTGCGCGGCCCTCTGAATTTCGGCCATGACCCACTCGCGCGCAGTGTTCCTGATGGTCCTCGTCACCCTGATGTGGAGCATCGCCGGCGTGGTGACGCGGCACTTGCAGGCCGCTGAGAGCTTCGAGGTCACGTTCTGGCGCAGCGCGTTCACGGTGCTGGCGCTGTCGGTGGCGCTGCCGGCGATGCGCGGTGCCGCCTGGTGGCGCGACGTGCTGCGCGCGCGCTGGCCGCTGTGGGCGTCGGGCGTGTGCTGGGCCGCGATGTTCACCGCCTTCATGGTGGCGATCACGCTGACCAAGGTGGCCAACGTGCTGGTGACGCTGGCCATTGCGCCGTTGGTGACGGCGCTGTTCGCGCGCGTCGTGTTGCACCACAAGCTGCCGCACCGCACCTGGGTGGCCATGGCAGTGGCCGGCACGGGCATCGCCTGGATGTTCGGCCGCGAGATGCAACTCGGTGGCGCCGCGCTCGGCGGGATGGCGGTGGCGCTGGCGGTACCGCTGGCCGCGGCCACCAACTGGACGCTGCTGCAGCACATCGCACACGGCAGCGGCGACCCCGACGAACCGGCGCAGGACATGCTGCCGGCGGTGTGGATCGGTGCCGTGCTGTCGTCGCTGGCCACGCTGCCGCCGGCATGGCCGCTGCGCGCCTCGGGCCACGACCTCGCGCTGCTCGCACTGCTGGGCGTTGTGCAGCTGGCGATCCCCTGTCTGCTCGCGGTCTGGCTCGCCCGCGTGTTGCCCGGTCCCGAGATTGCGCTGCTGGCGCTGCTCGAAGTGGTGTTCGGCGTGGCCTGGGCCTGGCTCGGTGCAGGGGAGGCACCCAGCAGGGCGTCACTCACCGGCGGTACGCTGGTGCTCGCGGCGCTGATCGGCAACGAACTGCTGGCACTGCAGCAACGGATGCGGGCGGTGCCCCGCTAGACTGCGTTGCGCTCCGAGCCCGCGCCGCATGCCCATCGACCCCTCCGAACTGCACTCGACACGCACCGCGGATCCCGACGCACCGCTGGTAATCCGCTTCCCGTCGGTGGGCGATCTGGTGCTGCTCACGGTGCTGCTCGAAGCGCTGGCTCAACGGTACGGCAAGCCGGTGCACCTGCTGGGGTCGGGCCCGTGGACGCCGGTGCTGCTGCAGGGCGACCCCGCGGTGTCGGAGCTGCGCATGGTGTTCAGCCGCCGCATGCCGCACTGGCTGACGCCGTCGCGGTGGTGGGCCGATGCCTGGCTGCGCTCGCACCGCGGGCCGGTTTACCACTGCGAGCGCGACCGCTTCGGCGAGCGCATCGTGCAGCACGCGCGGATTCCCGAGGACCGCCTGATACGCGCCTGGGAGCATTGGCCGGGCGACGACGCGCACTGGGCCGACTGGTGGCTCGACATCGCTGCGCTCGACGCGCCGGCGTTGCCGGGGCCGGCGGTGCGCCCGGCGGTGCCCGCGAGACCGCGGCTACACATGCCCGCCGAATGGGCCATTCAGATGCGGCAGTGGCTGCAGCGGCACGGCCTGGCCGAGCGGCCACTGATCCTGGTGCAGCCGGGCCACAAGAAGACCCACAAGCGCGGCCGCATCGCCACCTCGACCCACGACAAGCATTGGCCGGCCCCGCGCTGGGCCGCGGTCATCCGCGCGCTCCTGGCCGAGGTGCCCGGCGCCGCGGTGCTGGTGTGCGGTTCGACGCGCGAGGCGCGACTGGCGCAGGAGATCGTCGACGCCGCGGGCGCGCCGCCCGCAGGCGGCCGCGTCGTCAACATCGCAGCGATGAAGCCGACGCTGCAGCGCCTGGTGGCGTTGACCGCGCAAGCGCACAGCATGGTGTCGGTCGACACCGGGCCGGCGCACATCGCCGGCGCGATGGACTGTCCGCTGGTCGTGCTGTACGGCAATGCCGGCTGGGGCCGTTGGAAGCCGAGGTCGGCCAGCGGCAACGTGGTCGTGCTCGGTCCGCGGCCGCCGACGCCCGGCGCCACCGTGATGGACATCGAGGTCGAACAGGTGCTCCAGGCGTGGCGCTCGCTGCGACCCCGCGAGACGGCCGCGCCTTCAGGCATCATTCCAACGCCATGACGACTGCCGTGACCCGCGCCCGCCTCGAAGCCGCCCGCGTGCTGGTGGTGGGCGACGCGATGCTCGACCGCTACTGGTTCGGTGCCGTCGAGCGCATCTCGCCGGAAGCGCCGGTGCCGGTGGTGCTGGTGCAGCGCGAAGAGGAGCGCCTTGGCGGCGCAGCCAACGTCGCGCTCAACGTGCGCAAGCTCGGCGCCGGCGTGACGCTGCTCACCGTGATGGGCGACGACGAGCCGGCGCGCGCGGTGGCGCGCCTGCTGCAGCGCGAGGGCGTGCAGCGGGTGGTCGGCCAGGATCCGGCGTTGCGCACCACGATCAAGCTGCGCGTGGTCGGCCGCTCGCAGCAACTGCTGCGCGTGGATTTCGAGAACCGCCCGGACCATGAGTTGCTGGCGCAGATGCTGGGCGACTTCGAGCGCGTGCTGCCCGAGCACGACGCCGTGCTGTTCTCCGACTACGGCAAGGGCGGCCTGACGCACATCGCGCGCATGATCGAACTGGCGCGCGGTGCCGGCAAGCCGGTGCTGGTCGACCCCAAGGGGCACGACTTCTCGCGTTACGCCGGCGCCAGCGTGATCACGCCCAACCGCAGCGAACTCGCGTTGGCGATGGGCCCGTGGGACACCGAGGCGCAGCTGGCCGCGCTGGCCGCTCGGCTGCGCAGCGAGTACCGCATCGACAATCTGCTGCTCACGCGATCGGAGGAGGGCATGACGCTGTTCGACGCGCAGGGTGCGCTGCACGTCAGTGCGCAGGCGCGCCAGGTGTTCGACGTCACAGGTGCCGGCGACACCGTGATCGCGACGATGGCCGCCATGCTGGGCGCCGGCCTGACCCCACGCGAGGCGGTGCCGATCGCCAACCGCGCCGCCGGCATCGTGGTCAGCCGCTTCGGCACTGCCAGCGTGACCTACGCGGAGCTTTTCGAGTGAGGGCGGTCGTCACCGGGGCGGCCGGCATGATCGGCGCCAACCTGCTGCGCGGGCTCAACGATGCCGGCATCGACGACATCATCGCGGTCGACGACCTGACGCAAGGCGCGAAGTACGTCAACCTGCTCGGCGCGCGAATCGCCGACTACTTCGACAGGGGCGAGTTCTACGCGCGCTTCGCGCGTGGCGATTTC
>DATIFD010000608.1:0-8105 GCA_035455385.1 Burkholderiaceae bacterium | reverse complement strand
TACGCCGCTGACCGTGCTGGCCGGCTTTGTCGACACAATGAGCCAGATCGAGCTGACGGCGCCCGAACGGCGACGGGTACTCGGGCTGATGAAGGAGCAGACCGATCGCATGCGCGGGCTGCTCGACGACCTGTTGACGCTGGCCCAGCTCGAGGGCAGCCCGAGGCCGCCAGTGGACCAATGGGTCGACGTCGATGCGCTGCTGCGCCGCCTGCACGCCGATGCGCAGTCGCTGTCCGCCGGGCGGCACGAGCTGGTGTTCGAGCCAGCCAACGGTGCGGTGGCGGGCAGCGAGGCCGAGCTCTACGGCGCCTTGCTCAACCTGGTGAGCAACGCGGTGCGCTACACGCCGGCCGGTGGCCGCATCACCGTGTGCTGGCAACGCCGCGCGCAGGGCGCCGGCGTGTTCGAGGTGCGCGACACCGGCATCGGCATCGCGCGCGAACACCTGCCACGCCTCGGCGAGCGCTTCTATCGCGTCGACGACGGACGTTCGCGCAGCACCGGCGGCACCGGGCTCGGCTTGGCGATCGCCAAGCATGCGGTACAGCGCCATAGCGGCGAATTGAACGTCGACAGCGAGCCCGCCAGGGGCTCGACGTTTCGCCTGGTGCTGCCGCCGTCGCGCGTGCGCTGAGCGGCTATTGGCTGGGCGTGACGGCCGTCGCCGCCGGGGCGGCGCGGCGGTAGACGCCGGTGACCTCGTCGCGGTCGGTCGGCCTCCGCTCGATCGCGATGGCCTGCCAGCCCGGCGGCGTCTGCGGCGGCTGCGAGATCGTGCCGGCCTTGACCCAGATGGGACATTGGCCGCTGCCGTCGGCATCCGCTCGCGCATCGACCTGCCAGCGACCGTAGTACTCGAGCGCGGCCGTCAGGGCTCGTGGCAGGCCGGGCGCGGCGATGCACACGCCGGCTGGGATGTGCTTGGACAACAACGCCACGTGTGCACGATAGCTGCGCGCATAGTCCAGCGGTTGCAGCCACAACGTCATCGCCAGGGTCCACACCAGCACCACGCCGCCGGCGGGCAGCACGAGGCTGCGCCAGATCGCCGCGCGGTGGCGCGCCGTGCGCCAGCGCACCAACCACAGCCAGGCCACGGTGGCGACGGCGGCGATCAGCAGCGGAAACCAGGCGAACTGCGGCTTGAAGCCGGGCGCCAGCTTCACCACGCTGGCGGCCGTTCTGGCCGGCACACCGGTCACCATCGCGATGTAGAAGAACCACACCGCCAGCGCCATCAGCGTGAAGAAGAACACCGAGAACCAGTCGATCGCCGAGCTGGTGCTGCGGTTCAGCGTCGGCAACGCGAATGCCGCCAGGACCGCCACGCCGGGCAGGCCCAGCATCAGCGCACGGTCGGAGCCGCCCATGGCCAGGTTGGCCACCAAAGCGGTGACCAGGACGGACAGCGGAATCGCAACGTGCCGCCGCTGCAGGAAGCGACGCCAGCGCCACAGCGACCACAGCGCCAGCAACCACGATGGCCAGAGGAACCACAACCACTGCCGCGCGATGTAGATCCAATGCAGTGGGGACGGCGGCGTGACCCGCCACACCCATTGCCCGAGCAGCCAGGCGGTCACGGACGCCAGCAGCGTCGCGACGGCCACCCAGACGCTGAAACGACGCACACCGCTGTAAGTGGAGCGCGCGCAGATCGCGGTGCCGGCGATGCCGAGCACTGCGGCCATCGTGGGTGCGCCACCGCAGGCCAGGGCGGGCAGCGCGAGCGCGATCCCGGCGCCCGCGCGCCGGCGGTGATATGGTGCCACCGCCAGCGCCCACTGCACGACCGCCACCGCGGCGAGCTGCGCCAGCTCGGGGGTCGTTTCGTGGCCCAGCTGCAGCAGCCCCAGCGTGGCCACCAGGGCCAGAATCGAGGCATCGGCCATCGCACGCGCATAGTCGACATTGCCGGCCTCGCCGCCGAACGCGAAGGGCAGCGGCTGTGCAGCCTCGGTGCGGGCGAGTGCGAAGCAGGCGTACCACGACGCGACCAACGTCAGCGTCAGCAGCAGCGCAAACGGAATGCGCACCGCCAGCGACGGATCGAGCCATGGCGACGTCGCCATGATGAACGCCGCGCCCAGCCAATGCGGCAGCGGCGACGCGTCGGTGGGCACGCCACCGAGGGTGGGCACCAGCCACGAGGTTCGGCCCTCTGCCATCGCGAGCATCTGCCCGAACGCCGTCAGGTCGGCGCTCTTCCACGGGTCGCGGCCGAATACGCCCGGCAGCACGTAGGCCGCGCAAAGCAGCAGCAACGCCGCGCGCGGCAGCTGGCGTGCGGCGTCGCTGGTCACCAGCGCCGGAAT
Organism: Burkholderiaceae bacterium; assembly: GCA_035455385.1. Classification (GTDB taxonomy): domain Bacteria; phylum Pseudomonadota; class Gammaproteobacteria; order Burkholderiales; family Burkholderiaceae_C; genus JAEUPI01. The sequence goes on along the minus strand of DATIFD010000608.1, from coordinate 5,787 downwards.
CGGTGCGGAGGTCGAGCTCACCGGACGATCATGCCGCAGTGGCGAGGGCGGTCCTCGACGCCGCGAAGACAAACAAAAAAGGCAGCCGAAGCTGCCTTTGCGCTGTATCGGGTGCCGATCACTTCTTCAAGCCGACGCGGGCGAACTTGTTGCGGAACTTCTCGACGCGGCCGCCGAGGTTGTCGACGCTCTTCTGCGTGCCGGTGTAGAAGGGGTGCGATTCGCTGGTGGTCTCCAGCTTGACCAGCGGCAACTCGCGGCCATCGTCCATGGTGATCGTCTCCCTCGTCTGCAGGCACGAACGGGTGACGAACTTGAAGCCGTTGGAGAGGTCCTGGAAGCAGACCTCGCGGTACTCGGGGTGAATGCCTTGTTTCATCGTGTGCTCACTGGATACGGGAGCCACATGCGCGTGCGCATGCACTTGCCGGTTTGGAGAGGGCGCGATTATAGCGGCCGCCGGGGTCAGCCGCCTCTGCGCATCATGTCGAAGAAGTCGAGGTTGTTCTTGCTCGACTTCATCTTGTCGAGGATGAACTCCATCGCCTCGATCTCGTCCATCGGGTACAGCAGTTTGCGCAGGATCCAGGTCTTCTGCAGGATCTCGGGCTTCAGCAGCAGCTCTTCGCGCCGCGTGCCGCTCTTGTTGAGCAGGATCGACGGGTAGACGCGCTTCTCCGACATGCGGCGGTCGAGGTGGATCTCGCAGTTGCCGGTGCCTTTGAACTCCTCGTAGATCACCTCGTCCATCTTCGAGCCGGTGTCGATCAGCGCGGTGCCGATGATGGTCAGCGAGCCGCCTTCCTCGACGTTGCGCGCGGCGCCGAAGAATCGCTTCGGGCGCTGCAGCGCGTTGGCATCGACACCGCCGGTGAGCACCTTTCCGGAGCTGGGCAGCACGTTGTTGTAGGCGCGTGCCAGCCGGGTGATCGAGTCGAGCAGGATCACCACGTCCTTCTTCAGCTCGACGAGGCGCTTGGCGCGCTCGATCACCATCTCGGCCACCTGCACATGGCGCGCCGCCGGTTCGTCGAACGTGGAACTGATGACCTCGCCGCGCACCGTGCGGATCATCTCGGTCACTTCCTCGGGCCGCTCGTCGACCAGCAGCACGATCAGGTGCACCTCGGGGTAGTTGGCGACGATCGCGTGCGCCAGGTGCTGCATCATGATCGTCTTGCCGCTCTTGGGCTGCGACACCAGCAGAGCGCGCTGGCCTTTGCCGATCGGCGCGATCAGGTCGATGATGCGGCAGGTGATGTTCTCTTCGCTCGCCTTGATGTCGCGCTCGAGCCTGAACTGCTCCTTCGGGAACAGCGGCGTCAGGTTCTCGAACATGATCTTGTGCTTGCTCTCCTCGGGCGTCAGGCCGTTGACCTTGTCGACCTTGACCAGCGCGAAGTAGCGCTCGCCGTCCTTCGGGACGCGTACCTCGCCCTCGACCATGTCGCCGGTGTGCAGGTTGAAGCGGCGGATCTGGCTCGGGCTCAGGTAGATGTCGTCGGTCGACGCCATGTAGCTGGTGTCGATCGAGCGCAGGAAGCCGAAGCCGTCGGGCAGCACCTCGAGCACGCCGTCGCCGAACACCTGCTCGCCACCCTTGGCGCGCTTCTTCATGATCGCGAACATCAGCTCCTGCTTGCGCATGCGGGCGACGTTCTCGATCTCCAATTCCTCGCCCATCTTGATGAGCGCGGAGACGTGTTGCGCCTTCAGTTCGGACAGATGCATCGTGTTGACGTGGCTGATGGTCGAGCCCGTTGCCGGAAGGGCTGCGACCGGGAATGTCCGGCCGTCCGCAGCATCGTCACCCCGCGCAGCAGGGCGAACCGTCAAGTCACTGGGTGGGGCCGGAACCGCGCCTGGAACGTCTGCGCGGCGGCAATTTCGGGCGGCGACCGCCGAGGCTGTTGGCCCGGGCGGCGTCGCAATGGGAGGGGATTATAGATGACCGTCGAGGAAAGCGGTCAATTGCGATTTCGACAGGGCGCCGACCTTGGTGGCGGCCAGCTGGCCGCCCTTGAACAGCATCAGCGTCGGAATGCCTCGGATGCCGAACTTGGCCGGCACGTCGTGGTTCTCGTCGACGTTCATCTTGGCGATCTGCAGTCGATCGCCGTAGTCCTTGGCGGCCTCGTCGAGGATCGGCGCGATCATCTTGCACGGACCGCACCACTCGGCCCAGTAGTCCACCAGCACCGGCTTGTCGGACTTCAGCACGTCGCTCTCGAACGACGCATCGGATACGTGTTTGATCAGGTCGCTGCTCATCGGGCCTCCTCGTCGAACACCGGCACTGCGGTGCCTGGGCGCGATGATTCTGACACACCGGGGTTGGCCCTACCGGCGGTCGCACAATGCGTGAGCTTATGGCGACGATTGAAACGCTGCAATTGCCAATGGCAACAGGGCCCGCGCAGTTGTGGCGCTCGGTCGCGCAGGCCGCCCGCGCTTGGCTGACGGCGCGCCAGGTGCCGCCGGCCGACGCGGTGCTGCTGCTGCCTTTTGCCGACCTTCTGGCGCCGGCGCGCCGGGCGCTGGCGGACGCCGGCGGCTGGCTGCCTCGCCTGCACACCCCCCGCACGCTGGCCACTGCGCTCGGCCCGCCCCGGCCGCTCGCGGCCGGTCGAGTCACCGGCGACGGCGCGATCGACCGTGCGACGGCGCGCGATCTGCTGCGTGACCATGCCTGGGCCGCCGCGTGGCTGCAGCGCGATCCGAGGGCGTTCGACGCAGCGCTGCAGCGTCTGGTGCAAACGGCGCATGCACTGCGCGCCGCGGCGAACGCCCAGCGTCCGCATGCGCGCGCGGCCTGGTGGCAGAAGGCCCGCCAGCAGGTCAGCGGCATCGGTGGCGTCGGCGCCACGCACCGACAGTTGCTGCGAGCCGCCATCGAGTGGTGCGCGATCGACGACGCGGCGGACACCGACCGCCTCTTCTCGCATCGGCCCGCTGCATGGATCGCACTGACCATCGGTGGCCAGGACGAACTGGCGCTGAGCGTGCTTCGAGAGGCTGCTTCGAGCGGTGTGCCGGTGCTGCAGCTATCGGCCGACCCACCGGCGGACGACCCATTCGCCGACTGGCCCGAACAGTGCGCGTTCGAACTCGAGATCGCCGGCGACGCGGAAGATGAAGCCCTGGCCACGGCGTGGCAATTGGCACAGCAGGTGCGTGCCGGTGTGACGCCGGTCGCGCTGGTGGTGCAAGACAGGGCGCTCGTGCGCCGCGTGCGCGCACTGCTGGAACGCCAGCAGATCGATGTGGCCGACGAGACCGGCTGGTCGCTGGCCACCACGCGTGCCGGCGCGCATGCGGTGGCGGCACTGCGTGCGGCGCGCGCATCCGGGCGACCCGACGATGTGCTCGACTGGTTGAAGGCCGACCTGCCGGCCGCAGCATCGGACGAGCTGTCCGCATTGGAGACCCTGTGGCGCGGATCCCGAGTTAAGGATCTCGATCTGTGCGCGCGGGCCGAGGCACTCTGGCGGCGCGAACGCACGCGGCTCGACGAATTCGCGCGGCCGTCGACGCGGCCGATCGGCCAGTGGCTGCATGCCTTCGACGCGCTGCTGTTCGGTGCCGAGCACTCCGCGGCGCGGCGTGGCGACGCCGCCGCGGCGCAGCTGCGCCGTGCGCTGCGCCTGCGCGAGCAGGACCGACTGGGCTGGTCGGACCCCGCAGCGCCGCGATGGCGCATGGAGGAATTCGCGGCCTGGGTCGACGCAGCGCTCGAAGAAGCCGTCTATCTGCCGCCGCATGCCCAGCAGGCCGCCCCGGTGATCGTCACGCCGTTGTCGCGCGCAATCGGCCGCGAGTTCGCGGTGGCGGTGCTGCCCGGTGCCGACGAGACGCGCCTCGGGCTGCTGCCGCCCGACGATGGGCTGCTCGACGAGCCGCTGCGGCGCGCGCTCGGTCTGCCCGACCGCGCGGCCAGGCAGCGTCGCGCGGCACTGTCGTTCGTGCAACTGCTGCGCCTGCCGCGCGTCGTCGCGTTGCGCCGGCGCGCCGATGGCGAAGAACTGGTCTCGGCCAGCCCCTGGGTCGAACGCCTGCAGCTGGCAAGGCGGCAGCGCGGTGCACCACCCGTCGTCGAGCGCGACGTGCTGCTGCCGCGGCGGGACGTGATGCCCAACCCCACGCCGCGCCCGCTGCCGCACGCGAGCGGCGCCTTGCCGCCGTCGTTCAGCGCGAGCACGCTCGAGGCGCTGCGCCAGTGTCCGTACCGATTCTTCAGTCGCGCGGCACTGCATCTCGCGGAGCGCGACGAGCTCGACGGCGACGTCGACAAGCGCGATGTCGGCAAGTGGCTGCACGCGACGCTCGAGCGATTCCACGTCGAGCGCGAGGGGCGTCGCGCGGTCGACGACGACATCGCCCGCTTCGTCGCCGCCGGCCGGGAGGCACTCACGACCATGGCACAGGTCGGCGGCCCCCCGGTGGAGGCGATGCTGCCGTTCAGTGCTACGCTGCGCTCGCTGGCCACTCGCTACGCCACTTGGCTGCACGCCGAGGAAGCGCAGGGCTGGCGCTTCCAGGCCGCCGAAGTGAGCGTGCCACCGACCCCCACCGGCGAGGCCGGCCTGATGCTGCACGGTCGCATCGACCGCATCGACGTGCGCAGTGGTGAACCCGGGGTGCGGCTGATCGACTACAAGACCAGTCCCCGCAAATCGCTCGACGACAAGGTTCGCGCGCCGCTGGAGGACACCCAGCTCGCGGTCTACGCCGCGCTGCAGCTGGCGCGGCATCCCGACACCCCGGTTCTCGAGGCGTGCTATCTGGCGATCGACGACACCGAGGGCCCCGTCACCGTGATGCACCGCGACGTCGTGCAGACGGCCCGGGTGCTCACCGAGCGCGTGGCCGCCGAGCGCGCGCGCATCGAGGCCGGCGCAGAGCTGCCGGCCCTGGGCGAAGGCGCGGTGTGCGAGACCTGCGAGGCGCGCGGTCTGTGCCGTCGTGATCATTGGAGCGACGGCGACGAGGGTGCACCGCGTGCCGCATGAGCCGGCCTATCGCGCCGACGGGCGCGATTGCGACGCCGCGCGGTTCTACGCGTTGGCGTGCGACCCCGCGCGCAGCGGCGTGGTCGAAGCCTGCGCCGGAGCCGGCAAGACCTGGATGCTGGTGTCGCGGATCGTGCGGGCACTGCTCGACGGCGCGGCGCCTGACGAGATCCTGGCCATCACGTTCACCCGCAAGGCGGCCAGCGAGATGCGTGCGCGGCTGCACGAATGGCTGCGCGGGTTTGCCGACGGCGATGCCGACGCGCGCCGGTCGGCGTTGCGCGCCAGAGGCCTGTCGCAGCAAGACGCCGAGCGCCTCGAGCCCGAGTTGTCGCGCCTGCATGCCCGCGTGCTCGCCAGCGGTGCGCAGGTGCATATCCACACCTTCCATGCCTGGTTTGCGCAGTTGCTGCGCTTGGCGCCGTTGGAGATGCTCGACGCTCTGGGCTTGCACCAGTCGATGGCGCTGATCGAGGAGATCGACGACCAGGTCGGCGACCTGCTGCGTCGGTTCCAGCGCGAGGTGCTGGCTTCAGACGCGCTGCTCGCCGACTACCAGGCGCTGGCCGAGCGGCACGGTCGGTGGCGTCTCGACCAGTGGTTGCGCGCCGCGATCGACAAGCGGCTCGAGATCGAACGCGCCGACGCCCATGGCGCGCTGGAGCCGGCGGTCGAGGCCGCGGCGCAATGCTGGGACGCCTGTTCGGGCATTGCCCACCCGCTCGAACGCCTGGCCGGCGACGGCGCGCTGCGCAGGCTCCTCGGGTGCGCGGTCGAT
>DATIFD010000607.1:0-2508 GCA_035455385.1 Burkholderiaceae bacterium | reverse complement strand
CGCGATCTGGTGGCTGGTCGGCGCGTCGCTGGCGCCGCTGGCGCGCGTGGTGCGCGCGGTGCGCGAACGCGACGTCGATGCCCTCGAACCGCTGCCGGTGCAGGGCCTGCCGTCTGAGCTGACGCCGCTGATCGATGCCTTCAACACGCTGCTGGCGCGGCTCGGCGCGGCATTCGACACGCAGCGCAGCTTCACCGCCGACGCCGCGCACGAGCTGCGCTCGCCACTGACGGCGCTGAAGCTGCAACTCGGCCTGCTGCGCGACGCGCGCGACGACGCCGAGCGCAACGACGCGGTGGCGCGGCTGCAGACCGGCATCGAGCGGGCGCGCCATCTGGTCGAGCAGTTGCTGGCGCTGGCGCGGGTCGAGCCGGGCCCGGCGACGACGCCTGGAAAGGTCGATCTGTCGCAGCTGGCGCGTCAGGCCGTGGCCGACACGGCCGCGCAGGCGGCTTCGCTCGGCGGCCATGTCGCGGTCGAGGCGCCCGCGGCCGTGACGCTCGACGGCGATGCCGACGCGCTGCGCAGCCTCGCGCGCAACCTGATCGACAACGCGCTGCAGTACGGCGGCACGCCGCCGCACGTGCGCGTGCACGTCGAACGCGCCGGCGGCGCTGCGCTGTTGGTGGTCGACGACGATGGGCCCGGCATTCCCGAGCTCGAGCGCGAGCGCGTGTTCGATCGCTTCCACCGCCGCGAGCCGGGCCGCGGCACCGGCAGTGGCCTCGGCCTGTCGATCGTGCGGACGGTCGCGCGCAGCCACGGCGGCAGCGTGCGGCTCGCCAACTCGCCGCTCGGCGGCCTGCGCGTCGAGGTGCGACTGCCGTCGACCTGACGAAGCCGGGGGTGCCCGCACGCCGGTCGGCAGCGCGCGTCCGGCACGCCGACCAGCACCGCGCTTGGCACGCCAACCGGTGGACGCCCGTGCAGGCGTGCGGAACTTGCCGCCGCGCGCGCGATCAATGCGCGGGCCGCGGCAGAAGCATCCCGAGCCCACCGATGAGCCACCGCACCCCGTCGAGTACGTCCATCGCGGAACCCTCGAGGCCACCACCTTAACGTTGCCTGAACAGGCCAACCGGCCCGAAGGCCATCACCCAAGCACCGCCGGCGCCCTGGCCGGTGCCGCGCTGCCAAAGACACGCAACGAACAGCAACATGATCCAGGTGAAACACCTGAGCCGCCGCTATGGCGAGCTCGTCGCCGTCGACGACGTCAGCTTCGACATCGACCGCGGTGAAGTCGTGGGATTGCTCGGCCACAACGGCGCCGGCAAGACCACCATCATGAAGATGCTCACCGGCTACCTCGAGCCGACGGCCGGCCGCATCGTGATCGACGGCCTGGAGATCGGGCGCGACACCGCCGCGATCCAGCGCCGCATCGGCTACCTGCCGGAGAACTGCCCGCTGTGGCCCGAGATGACGGTGGTCGACTACCTCGACTACCAGGCGGCGCTGCACGGCGTGCCCGACGACCGGCGCGACGCCGCGGTGGCGCACGCGATCCGACGCACCGCGCTCGTCGACAAGGCCGCTGCCACGATCCAGACCCTGTCGCGCGGCTATCGCCAGCGCGTCGGTGTCGCGCAGGCGCTGCTGCACGGGCCCGACATCGTCATCCTCGACGAGCCGACCAACGGGCTGGACCCGACGCAGATCCAGCACATGCGCGAGCTGATCCGCGAACTCGCCGACAGCGCCACGGTGATCGTGTCTACCCACATCCTGCAGGAGGTGCAGGCCGTGTGCGAGCGCGTGCTGATCATGCGCTCCGGCCGCTTGGCGGTGGACTCGCGCATCGACGCGCTCGCGCGCACGCAGGCGCTGCTGGTGGCGGTGGCGAGCGACGCCGCGCAACTGCTCGCCGCGGTGCCCGGCGTTCGCGGCGTGCAGCCCCTCGGCAACGACGGCGCGTTGCACCGCTACCGGCTCGATGCCGACGAACGCAGCGCGCCACAGGTCGCCAGCGCACTGGCCGGCGCCGGCGTGGCGCTGCACCGCCTGCAGCCCGAGCGCCAGGACCTGGATACGGTGTTCGCCGCGGTCAACGGCCACGCCGCGCAGGAGAGCGCCCATGCCTGAGGCCAGGACCCCCGTCGTGCCGGCGGCACTGCGCGTCGCGCGCAAAGAGTTCCGCGCGTTCTTCGCGTCGCCCGCGGCGTATCTGTTCCTCGGTGCGTTCGCCGCCGCGGTGCTGTTCTCGTTCTTCTGGGTCGAGACCTTCTTCGCGCGCAACATCGCCGACGTGCGGCCGCTGTTCCAGTGGCTGCCGCTGCTGTTGATCTTTCTGGTGGCGGCGCTGACGATGCGCGCCTGGAGCGAAGAGCGCCGCGCCGGCACGCTGGAGAGCCTGCTCACGGCACCGGTGCCGCCGCTGGCGCTGGTGCTCGGCAAGTTCATCGCCATCGAGGCACTGGTCGCGCTGGCACTCGCGCTGACGCTGCCGCTGCCGATCACGGTGGCGCTGCTCGGCCCGCTCGACTGGGGCCCGGTGATCGGCGGCTA
>DATIFD010000606.1:0-42428 GCA_035455385.1 Burkholderiaceae bacterium | reverse complement strand
CGCGATCTGGTTCGACAGCGCGAGCGTGAACCACACCCGGTCTTGTGCATCGATGCGGATCGTGTGCGGGTAGAAACCGCCGCCGATGTCGTGCAGCGTGAAGGCCCGCGTCCTGGGGTCGAACTCGACCAGCCGCTGCTGCGCCGACGGCGTGATGAAGATGTGCCCGTCGCGTGCCGACTGCGCCAGCGAGTGCGCATTCGAGGTGCTGTCGTGGCGCGGAAAGTCCTTCAGCCGTGCCGCCAGCAGGCCGCCCGGCGCGTCGCCGTCGCGGTGCGGGATCTTGTGCACCGTGACCGCGTTGGTGCGTGGGTCGATCTGGTACAGCCGGTCCTGGATGTTGTCGGCAACATAGACCTGGCCGTCGGCCGCGAGCAGCTGGTCGTGCGTCTGCGACATCGCATTGCCGATCGGCCACTCGGTGATGGTGGTGTCTGCCAGGGCCGGGTCCCACGGCGCCGGCTCGGCCAGCAGCGACGGGTCGTCGCGCAGCTTGCGCCAGCCCGCGTGCAGCATCTCGGGCAACACCTTTTCGTCGGCGCTGGACAGCCGCGAGCCGTAGCGCACCATGCGCTGGATGAGCCCGCGCCATTCGTCGGCGGGGCGCTCGCGCCGGATGAAGGCGTTGCCCTGCTGGTGACAGAAGCCGCACTGCAGCTGGAAGTGGCGCTTGCGCGCAGCGTCGCCCAGGTCGAGCGCACCGAGCCACACGTTGGCGGGCTTGGCCTCGGCCAATTCTTTGGGGTCCGTCTCGCGCTGCAGCGTCACGCTGGCGACGGTCTGCCCCAATGCGACTTCGACGCTCGCATCGCGGTAGCCGGGCTTGCGCACCAGGTACTTCACCGCGACGCCGCGCGGCGGCCAGCTCGCGCGGCCCGCGGCATCGGTGAAGCGGGTGATGTCGACGTCGACCGTGCGCGCGTGGCCCGGCGCGGGATAGCCGTCGTCCGACGTGTCGAGCGCGTGCGGCTTGGCCGCCACTTCGCGCACCATCGCCGTGGCGAGCGGCTGGCCGGCGGCATCGGTGACGGTCAACGTGGCGGCCGGCGAGGCCGATGCAGCCCACAGGCCGAGCACGGCGAGCGCGCGAGGCAACTTCATTCGGCCCTCCGGGTTTCGAGGTGGATGCGCGCGCCTGCCATCGTTCAGCCGCGGCGGCGCGCCGCCCACCAGACGTCGAACGCCTCGGCCGAGGTCTTGCGCGGGGTATAGCCGAAGTCCTGTTTGAGGCGCCGGTTGTCGAGCACCGGGCGGTAGCGCAGGAAACGCAGCTGCTCGGGCCCGTATTGCGTGGCGCCGACGCGCCTGCCGAGCCACAGCGCCGCCTGCAGCAGCCAGGCGGGCAGCACGCGGCAGCGCTTGCCCATGCGCGCGGCGATCTCGCGGATGCCGAGCGCGCCGTCGCCAGCCACGTTGAAGATGCCTTCGCGGCCGCTGCGGACGGCGTGCACGATCGCGCCGACCACGTCCTGATCCCAGATGAAGACGAATGGGCTGTCGGCGCCGGCAACGGCCAGCGGCCGCGGCTTTTCGAACAGCGCGGTGATCTGGTTGGCCACCGTCTCGCCGAGGATGGTGCCGATGCGAAACACCGTCTGCCGCAACTGCGGCTCGCGCTGGCGGTACTCGGTCAGCATCTCTTCCACCAGGCGCTTGTGCCAGGAGTAGGCGAACTCCCGGTTGCCACGGATCTCGTCGGTCTCGCTCAGCCAGGCCGGGTTGTCGGGGTGGTAGCCGTACGCGGCGCCGGACGACGACACGATCACGTGCCGCACCCCGGCGGCCACACAGGCCTGCAGCACGTTGCGCGTGCCTCCCACGTCGACCTGGTACTCGAACTCGCGGTCGGCCTTCTTGCGCTGCGTCACGATGGCCGCCAGGTGAACCACGGTGGCAATGCGGTGCTGGCGCAGCAACTCCAGCAGCGCGGGGTCGCGGATGTCGGCGGTGGCATAGTCGACGCCGGGCAGGCGGCGTTCGAGCGGCACCTCGCGCAAGTCGAGCGACACGACGCAATCCACGGCGCCGGCCAGCGCGGCGACGACCTGGCTGCCCAGATAGCCGCAGCCCCCCGTGACGAGAACACGCGCGCCATTCATGTGCCGGCCTTCGCGATGGCAACCGGCGGGCGCTTCATCCAGAAGGACGACAGGGTCACGCCGGCCACGATGTGCCAGATGCCCCACCAGGCCGTGACGATGGCCATGCCGCCCAGGCCGCCGAAGAAGTTGAACACCAGCACCAGCCCGAGCCCCGAGTTCTGGATGCCGGTCTCGAAGGCCACGGCACGCCGGTCGCGCTCGGGCAGCCCCGCCGCGCGCGCAAACCCGTAGCCGCCGGCCAGCGCCAGCGCGTTGTGCACCAGCACCACGCCGACCACGAAGCGCCCGTACTCGCGAAAGATCGCCCAGTTCAGCGCCAGCGCACCCAGCACGAAGACGACGAACACCACCAGCGAGACCGTGCGCATGGGCCCATGCAGTTTCTTCGCCAATACCGGGAAGCGATGCGACACCGCCAGCCCTGCGGCGAGCGGCAGGCCCAGCAGCATGGCCACGTCGAGCAGCATGTGCAGAGGATCGAGCGAGAAGCTGCGCAGCAAGGCGCTCATCTGCGGATCGAGCGAGCCCCAGAAGGCCACGTTGAGCGGCGTCATGAAGATCGCGCCCAGCGTCGACAGCGTGCTGATCGACAGCGAGAGCGCCGTGTTGCCGCCGGCGCGGTGGGTGAAGAAGTTGGAGATGTGACCTGCCGGGCACGACGACACCAGCAGCATGCCCAGCCCGATCGACGGCAGCGGCCGGATCAACAGAATCAGCGCGAACGTGAAGGCCGGGAACAGCAGGTGGTGGCTGACCAGACCGATGACCAGCGCCTTGGGTGTGCGCAGTGCCGCCTTGAAGTCGTGGAGCTTCAAGTCCAGCGCGATGCCGAGCATCACCAGCGCCAGCACCAGGTTCAGGCCCAGCTGCGCCTGCGGGTTGAAGTTCAACCGGACGAGGTCGATGCTTCCGGTCACGCGTGCTCCTCGGATCGTTGTTCGTGCGGGCTTCGGACGATCCCGCTGCGCGCGATTCTCGCCGGTGGCCGACGGCGGGCCGGGCCGGCCGGGGCCTCGGCGGCCTGGTCAGCGGCCGCACCCGGCGTCTTCGGTGAGGTGCGCGGTCTACTGCGAGGAAGCCGGCACCTAGGAAGCCCACGACTCCACGGCGTCCGGCGCCAGACCGTAACGCGCAATTGCTTCGGCGCACGTGGCCGCATCGACCAGCCCTTGCGCGCGCAGTGCGGTGAGTGCGGCCAGCACCACGTGGTGGCGGTCGATCTCGAAGAAGCGGCGCAGCGCCGCACGGGTGTCGGAACGGCCGAAGCCATCGGCGCCAAGCGCGGTGAAGGGCGCTTGCACGTACGAAGCGACCAGTTGCGGCCAAGCCCGCACGTAGTCGCTGGCAGCGATCACCGGCTCGGTGCCGGCCAGGCACGCCTGCACATGGCTCGTTCTCGGCGCTTCGGTCGGATGGAGCCGGTTGAAGCGCTCCACCTCGCGCGCCTCGCGCGCCAGCTCGCTGAAACTCGTCGCGCTCCACACCTCGGCCGTGATGTTCCACTCCGACGCCAGCAACTCGCCGGCCGCGATCACCTCGCGGAGGATGGTGCCCGATCCCACGAGCCGGACGGTGCCCTTCGCCTCCGGCGGGGTGTGCAGCGCACAGCGGTAGAGACCGCGGATAAGGTCGGCCGCCACACCCTCGGGCAGCGAAGGCTGTGCATAGTTCTCGTTCATCAGGGTGACGTAGTAGAAGACGTCCTCCTGGCGCTCCAGCATCTGGCGCATGCCGTGATCGAGGATGATCGCGAGCTCGCCGGCGAAGCAGGGGTCGTAGGCGCGGCAGTTCGGCACAGTCGAGGCTTGCAGCAGGCTGGAGCCGTCCTGGTGCTGCAACCCTTCGCCGCTCAGCGTGGTCCGACCCGCGGTGGCCCCGAGCAGGAAACCCCGGGCGCGCTGATCCGCTGCGGCCCAGATCAGATCACCGACACGCTGGAAGCCGAACATCGAGTAGTAGATGTAGAAGGGCAGCATGGCCAGCCCGTGCACCGAGTAGCTGGTGGCCGCGGACGTCCAGCTGCTGATCGCGCCAGCCTCGCTGATGCCCTCTTCGAGGATCTGGCCGTCGATGGCCTCGCGATAGCTGAGCACCGAGCCGATGTCCTCCGGCTCGTAGGTCTGACCATTGAACGAGTAGATGCCAACCTGTTTGAAGAGGTTGGCCATGCCGAAGGTACGTGCCTCGTCGGCCACGATGGGCACGATGCGTGAGCCGATCCGCTCATCCTTGAGCAGGGCGGTGAGCATGCGCACGAAGGCCATCGTGGTGCTCATTTCCTTGCCCTCGGCATTCAGTGCAAACTGACCGTAGCGCGTCAGCTGCGGCACGGCGACCGCGTCAGCTCCACTTCGACGCAGCGGGATCGGGCCTCCCAGCGCCGCGCGACGCGCGTGCAGGTAGCGCATCTCGACGCTGTCATGCGACGGTTTGTAGAACTCGAGTGCAGCGGCCTGCTCGTCGGTCAGCGGCAGATCGAAGCGATTGCGAAAGGCGATCAGGTCCTCGCGCTCGAGCTTCTTCTGTTGATGCGTGGTCATGCGCCCCTGACCGGCCTCGCCCATGCCGTAGCCCTTCTTCGTCTGCGCAAGTACCACCGTCGGCTGTCCGCGCGCATCCACTGCCGACTGGTACGCCGCGAAGATCTTCACCAGGTCATGACCACCGCGCTTGAGACGGTCGATCTGTTCGTCGGTGAGGCCCTGGCCCAGCGCCGCCAGCGCCGGATCCTGACCGAAGAAGTGTTCGCGGTTGTAGCGGCCGTCCTTGGCGGCGAAGGTCTGGAACTGGCCGTCCACCGTATGGGCGAAGGCGCGCGCCAGCGCGCCCGTGGTATCGCGCGCGAACAGGCCGTCCCAGTCCGAACCCCACACCAGCTTGATGACGCGCCACCCGGCGCCGGCGAACAGCGCCTCCAGCTCGTCGATGATGCGGCCATTGCCTCGCACCGGGCCGTCGAGGCGCTGCAGGTTGCAGTTGACCACCCAGATCAGGTTGTCGAGCTGCTCGCGCGCGGCCAGCGTCAACGCACTCATGCTCTCGGGCTCGTCCATCTCGCCGTCGCCGAACACGCCCCAGACCCTGCGTGAGCTGGTGTCGAGCACACCGCGGTGCTGCAGATAGCGCATGAATCGCGCCTGGTAGATCGAGCTGATCGGCCCCAGGCCCATCGAGCCGGTGGGGAACTGCCAGAAGTCGGGCATCAGCCAGGGGTGGGGGTAGCTCGACAGGCCCCTGACGCCTGTGGCCCTGGCCGTGATCTCCTGTCGATAGCGGGCCAGGTCGTCCTCCGAGAGCCGGCCCTCGAGGAACGCGCGTGCGTAGACGCCCGGCGCGGAGTGCGGCTGATAGAAGACGAGGTCGCCGTGCGGCCCGCCGCGGAAGAAGTGATTGAAGCCGACCTCGAACAGGTCGGCAGCGCTCGCGTAGCTGGCGATGTGCCCGCCGAGCTCACCATGCGCTTTGTTCGCCCGCACGACCATGGCTAGCGCATTCCAGCGCATCAGCGACGCAAGCCGCTCCTCGATCGCGAGGTCGCCGGGGAAGGCCGGCTGGCGTGTGGCGGGGATCGTGTTGACGTAGGGGGTGCCGAGCGCCGGCTGCCAGCCGACTGAGGGGTCGCGCGCGGCGGCCGCGAGCATGTCCATGACCTCGCGCACGCGTTGTGGCCCGGCGGCCTGCAGCAGCGATGCCAGCGCGTCGCGCCACTCGGCGCTCTCTTGAGGGTCGCTGTCGGCGAGCGGGTTGGCCTGCACAAGTCGCGGCTGGATGAATGGGTCGCTCACCCTGTCGCCCGTGAGAAGCCTTCCAGCACCAGCCGTTCTCCCGCGTCCACGAGCCGCACCATCGCCGGCAGCAGCTTGTGCTGTTCGATCAGATCGGCGGTCTCGAACAGGGAGCGCGTGAACATCAACTCGCAGTGTAGCGAGATGCGCTCTCCTCCGAGAGGTGCGGTCTCGCCCTTCAGGCTCGACGCGCGTTGGCAACCGACAAAGAGGAGCGCAGCAAGGGCACCGGATGGCCGGGGGCGCAAACCCGCCCTCCGCCGGGCACAAGGCCGGGCGGCGGGGTGCAGAAGGCCGAGATGATCAGTGCACGGCTATGCGCTGCGGCCGCGAGGCGATGCGTTGTACACCTCACCGTCGCTGACGACCTCGTTTGCTTTCAGCGCGTTCACGGTTTCGGCGTTGACTTGTGCCCGCGACTCGGTAGGGCTGAAGCGCTGCGGGGCCACGCTCCACTCGAGTGAGTAACTCGGAAGTTCACCGCTTGCGCGGAAGGCCGCCGTGTCGGCCACCACCTGGGCCCGCGTAGCGCCACTGTGCAAAGCGGGCGAGCGATCGTAGTCGTGCGTGGCTTCCTGGGCGAAGGCACCGCCCGCGCTCAGCAGAGCAACGGCGGCCGTGATGGCCAGGAATGGCTTGTTGCGAGCATTCATCAGATTCTCCTTTGGACAGTTGGTGGCAGACCGCGCCCACGGCACGGTCAACGGACGGATCAGTCGCAGGCCCTCGGGAGCCCCGGGTCGCCACCCAGCGCCAGCGTCACGGGCGCATCGGGCTTCGGCACCGGCGCGGTGAGCACCGCGCGGTAGGCAGCCAGGTCGTGCTCGATCCGCGCACGCTGGTCAGCGCTGCGCGCGGGCACTTGCATCGTCCGGATCGTGTACTGCTTGACGCTCGTCGGCGGCGACGCGTTGGAGATCACGGGCGTGCCCCCGTTCTCGCTCCACTCGTAGACGCGCACGACCTTGGCACTCACGGCTCCGCACGCAACGATCGCCACAACGGCGACGCCGACCCGCACCATCTGGCATCTCAAAGTGCACATGGCTGGACTCCATCATCGGAACCGCTGGCGGCGCTAGGGCCACAGCAGTTCGATTCGCGCCGGCTCGCCGGACTTGACCTGGACCTTCTGATGGACAGGTTTGCCGCGTCGAGTCGCCTCGACCGTGTACTCGCCAGGCGCGAGCTTGGCCAGCACGATCGGCCCGGCGTCGTCGACCTTCAGCACCGGCTCGCCCTTGGCGTCTCGCACGACGGCTTTCGCGTCGGCGATGAATTCTGCGTGTGGCTTGGTATTCCTGGCAAACACCATCGTCAGCGGCCAACGGGCCCCGGCCTTCTCCATGGCATGAGCCTCTTCGTCGCCAATGCCACCGTTGATGTAGGCGACCGTGCCGCTGTGCTGCACCGGCGGCAGCGACTGCATCGCCAGCGCCACGCTGCCCGTCGTGGCCAGCGAACCGAGCAGGGCCGCCATGGCAACCCGGTGAATCGTGCGTGTCATCGTGGATCTCCTTTCAGACGAAGCGCGGCGTTGAACCGATGCCGTGCGCCGCGCCACCATCGGCATCGGCAGCGTTCGTGCGGGCACGTTAGCGAGTCGCGGTGAGCGCTGCGTGAGGCGAAGGTGAGCCGAAGATTAGGTCGCGCTCGAACCTGCGGCCCGGCAGGAACTTGTGGGCCCCGCTGCCGTCCATGCCCGCATTGCTGACTCTGGGCTCCGGTGCCACAAAGGGAGCGCCGTTCGTCGAGGCGGCCTCGATGAACCGTCCGAGTCGTCAGAGGTTCTCTGCCGGTCCAGAAGCGGCCCCTGAAGAGGGCTCTATTCGATCACCTGGTTTGCGCGCAGCAGGACCGACTGCGGAATCGTGATGCCGAGTTCGTTGGCGGCTTTCAGATTGACCGTGAACTCAAACGCTTGAGGCTGCTGGATCGGTAGGTCCGCCGGCTTCCTACCCCGCAGGATTTGATCGACATACCCGGCGGCGCGCCGGAACTGATCGTTAAAGTCGATTGAGTACGACATCAGCCCGCCATCCAACGCAAAGGGCTGAAACCCGTACATCGCAGGCAGGCGTATGGCAGCCATGCGTTTCACGACGTCGACTCGGTTGGTGAAGACGCTGGGATTCTCGATCACCAAAACGGCGTCGGGCCGCTCGTGAGCGAGCCTCTCGAATGCCGCCCCGAAGGTTTCGGGGCCGCCAATCGGAACTTTCACTGCTGCCAATCTGAGCGATTGAAGCACCTGCTGCGCGAGCGCCGTCTGTCGCGCGTTCAGATCCAATTCGGGTTGATAGAGCAAGGCTACGCGCTTGGCCGACGGCACGACCTCGAGCAAGAACTCGATGCGCTTGCTCAGGATTTCCATGTTCATCGAGGCCAGCCCAGTGGCGTTCTTGCCCGGACGCGCGAGGCTCTCGGCGAGCCCGACGGATACCGGCTCTTGCACGAGCGCAAACACGATCGGAATGGTCTTCGTCGCCTTCATGACCGCCACCGCCGATGGCTGGGTAGCTGCAAGAATCAGGTCGGGCTTCAGCGCGACGAGTTCCTGGGCAAGCGGCCCGTGGCGCTCGAGCTTGCCGTCCGCAAAGCGCCAATCGATCACCAAGTTGCGGCCCTCCACCCAGCCCGCATTCGCGAGCGTTGGCAGAAAATGATCCCGAAAGAGGCTCGTGTCTGACGACTGGGATGAGGAAGAGCTCGACAGGACGCCGATGCGCGCAGACTTCTGCTGAGCAATCCCGCACACCGGTGCAAGCACCGCACCGACGGCAAGACCGAATGCGAGATCCCGACGCTTCATCGGACTGCCTCGATCAACACGCCGCGTGTTCAAGCACATTCCCAATTGCCCGCTTGACCGTCCACGAAAGTCTAACCCGCGAGCGGAGGGCGGTGGTCCGATAGTGGATGCGGCGACGAGCGTCTGCTTCGCTGCGCTCTCGCGAAGCGCACGCTCGCGACAGCGTCCCATCGAAGCGAAGGAGCCCGTGACGGTTCTTCGTTCGAGCGACCGGCTCAGGCTTCCAGCGGACGGAGCCGGGCGATCATTTCATTCCACGCCGCGACGGCTTCGGCGATTGCGGCGGCTTCGTCCTTGCCCACCGCCGGAATCGCGGGACCCAGCTGCCCGCAGACCGGACAGATCACCCGGTAGACGGTCTCGTCATGCCCGTCGGCGGTGCGGCGGGTGACACGACGCACATCGGCTTCGGCGCCACAGGTGCAACGTCTCGTTCTCACGATTCGGAGTGCATGCTGTGCGGAATCGGCCTAGGCGCCGCGCCGGGCCCGACCCTGCGCCTGCTCGATCTCGCGCACCGCCTGCATCGTGCGCAGCACGCGGTCGGGCGTGAGGCTGATGCTGTCGATGCCGAGTTCGACCAGGTACTTTGCGACGTCGATGTGATCCGACGGCGCCTGGCCGCAGATGCCGCTGTGGCGGCCGTTGCGCTTGGCGCCCTCGACGGCGAGCTTGAGCATCTTGCGCATGCCGGGGTCGCGCTCGTCGAACGAGTCGGCCACGATGGCACTGTCGCGGTCGACGCCGAGCGTGAGCTGGGTGAGGTCGTTGCTGCCGATCGAGAAGCCGTCGAACAGCTGCGCGAACTCGTCGATCAGCAGCACGTTGTTCGGGATCTCGCACATCACGTAGATCTGCAGGCCGTTGTCGCCGCGCTTCAGGCCGTACCTGGCCATCGTCTCGAGCACGCGCCGCGCCTCGTCGAGGCGGCGGCAGAACGGCACCATCAGCTTCAGGTTGACCAGGCCCATCGCCTCGCGCACGCGCCTGAGCGCCGCGCATTCGAGCGCGAAGCCTTCCTCGTAGGCCGGGTGGATGTAGCGCGCGGCACCGCGAAAGCCGAGCATCGGGTTCTCTTCGTGCGGCTCGAAGTCGCGGCCGCCCAGCAGCGCGGCGTACTCGTTGCTCTTGAAGTCCGACAGCCGCACGATCACCGGCCGCGGGTAGAACGCCGCGGCGATGGTGCCCACGCCTTCGGACAGCTTCTCGATGAAGTAGCTGGCGCCGTTTGGGTAGCCCGCCGACTGCGCCTGCACCCTGGCGCGCACCGCGGGGTCGACGATGCGCTCGGGGTGCAGCACTGCCATCGGGTGCACCTTGATGTGCTCGTTGATGATGAATTCCATGCGCGCCAGGCCGACGCCGTCGCACGGCAGCAGCGCGGTCTTGAACGCCAGCTCCGGATTGCCCAGGTTCACCATCACCTCGGTGGCCGGGCGCTGGAAGCCGGTGAGGTCACTCCTGTCGACGCGGAACTTCAGCACGCCCTCGTAGACGCGGCCGACGTCGCCCTCGGCGCACGACACCGTCACCGGCTCGCCGTTCTTGAGCTTCTCGCTCGCGCCGTCGGCCCCCACCACCGCCGGGATGCCCAGTTCGCGCGCGACGATCGCGGCGTGGCAGGTGCGCCCGCCGCGGTTGGTGACGATGGCCGCGGCGGTCTTCATCACCGGCTCCCAGTCGGGCGTGGTGGTGTCGGCCACCAGCACTTCACCTGGCTTGAACACCTGCAGTTGCGATGCGTTGGCGATGCACCGCACCTTGCCGGTGGCGATGCGCTCGCCCACCGAGCGGCCCTGGACGCGCACCGCCGCCGTGCCTTCGAGCACGAATTCCTCGATCGTGTTGATCGCTCGCTGCGACGCCGACGTCTCGGGCCGAGCCTGCACGATGTAGATCTTGCCGTCGGGGCCGTCCTTGGCCCACTCGATGTCCATCGGCCGCCAGGCGCCGGCGCGGCGGCTGTAGTGCTCCTCGATCTTGATGCCGGCGTCGGCGAGCTCGAGCACGTCGGCGTCGCTGAGGCAGAAGCGTGCGCGGTCCTCGGGCGGCGTCGGCTGGTTGAGCACCGGCTCGCGCGTGCGCCCGCCGCTGTAGACCATGCGGATCTGCTTGCGCCCCAGCCGCTTGCGCAGCACGCAGCGATGGCCGGCCTTGAAGGTGGGCTTGTGGACGTAGAACTCGTCGGGGTCCACCGCGCCCTGCACCACGTTCTCGCCCAGGCCCCAGGCCGCGGTGATGAACGCCACGTCGGGGTGGCCGGATTCTGTGTCGATCGTGAACATCACGCCGCTGGATGCCTGGTCGCTGCGCACCATCTGCATCACCGCCACCGACAGATAGACCTTGAAGTGGTCGAAGCCCTGGTCGGTGCGGTACGAGATGGCGCGGTCGGTGAACAGCGACGCCTGGCAGCGCTTGACGGCATCGATCAGCATCTGCTCGCCGCGGATGTTGAGGTAGGTGTCGTGCTGGCCGGCGAAGCTGGCGTTGGGCAGATCTTCGGCCGTGGCGGAACTGCGCACCGCCACGCTCAGCCCCGGGCCGACCCTGCGCTGCAGCTCACGCCATGCGCTGCGGATCGCGTCGTCCACGGCCGGCGGCATGGGCGCCGCATAGACGATCTCGCGCGCCTGCGCCCCGGCATGCGCCAGCGCCTCGATGTCGCGTTTGTCGAGCGTGTCCAGCAGCGCGTGCAGCTTCGGCCAGGCGCCGGCGGCGTCGAGCGCGTCGCGGTAGGCCTGCGCGGTGACGGCGAATCCGTCGGGAATGCGCACGCCGAGCGGCTGCAGCTCCTGGAACATCTCGCCGAGCGAGGCGTTCTTGCCGCCCACCGAGGCCAGGTCTTTCATCGACAGATCGGCGAACCAGCGGATGTACTTCGGATCGGCCATGTGCTTGCTCCCGTCGCGCCAACAGGGTCAATGGGGCGCGTAGACCCGGTCGGCGTATTCGCGCAGCATGCGCGTGGCCGAGAACCGCGGCCCGTGCGTGATCAGGCTGCGGCGCATCATGGCCACCCAGCGCTGCGGGATGCCGTCGGCGTCGCGCTCGTGGAACATCGGCACCACCTGCTGCTCGATCAAACCGAACAGCGCATTCGCGTCGCGCCAGTCCTGCGCCGAGTGGTCCGCGTCCACGCTGCCGTCGATCGCCCAGCCGTTGCTGCCGTCGTAAGCCTCCGCCCACCAGCCGTCGAGCACCGACAACTGCAGGCCGCCACCGAGGACCGATTTCATTCCGCTGGTGCCGCTGGCCTCCTGGGGCGGCCGCGGCAGATTGACCCACACGTCGCAGCCGGCCACCAGCTGACCGGCCAGGGGAATGTCGTAGTCCTCCAGGAATGCAGCGCGCCCGGCGACGCTGGGGGCGCGCTTCAGCGCGAACAGGCGGCGCACCACCTCCTTGGCGTCGTTGTCGTCGGGGTGCGCCTTGCCGGCGAACACGAACTGCAACGGGCGCTCGCCGCCGAGCAGCGCGATCGCCCGCTCGGGCATCAGCGCCAGCAGGTGCAGCCGCTTGTAGGTGGCCAGCCGGCGCGCGAAACCGACGGTCAGGCGCTCGGGGTCGAAGCCGCCGCCGACGGCCGCCGCATAGTCCAGCGGCTCGCCGCGCCGCAGCCGATGGTCGACGGCAAGGTGCGTGATCGTGTCGACCAGCCGCTGGCGCGCGGCGCAGCGCGCCGCCCACAGTTCAGCCGCGGGAATGTCGTTCACCGGCGCCCAGGTGCCGGGTTGGTCGGCGCGTGCCAGCCACCCCGTGCCCAGATGGCGGTCGAGCAGGTCGCGCATCGGCCCTTGCAGCCAGGTGGGCACGTGCACGCCGTCGGTGACATGGGCGATGGGCACATCGTCGACCGCGCTTCCGGGGAACAAGGGCTGCCACATCGCTCGGGCAATCTGTCCGTGGCGCAGGCTGACCCCGTTGGCCTGGCGGCAGGTGCGCAGTGCCAGCGCGGTCATGCCCGAGGGTTGCTCGCGGTTGCCCGGGTCGATGCGGCCGCGCGCCAGGAAGGCTTCGCGGTCGCCGGCCAGGTCGGCCACGCGCCCCAGCGTCGCCAGCAACTCGCCGCCCGTGTAGGTCTCGTTTCCCGCCGCAACCGGCGTGTGGGTCGTGAACACGACCTGCTCGCGCACCTGCCGCCAGGCGGCTTCTTCGTCGCCGGCCGGTGGCCGCGCCTGCGCGAACAGCTCGAACACGCCCAGCGCGGGGTGGCCGTCGTTGAGGTGGTACAGGCACGGCTCGATGCCCATCGCGTGCAGCGCACGCACGCCGCCCACGCCGAGCACGGCGTACTGCGCCAGACGGATCGCGCGGTTGCTCTCGTACAGGCGCGACGTGACCCAGCGGCCGACCGCGCTGTTCTCGGACCGGTCGGTGTCCAGCAGGTACAGCGGCACGCGCCCGACGTCGACGCGCCAGATTTGCGCGACGACATCTTCTTCGTCCACTGGCACCGTCACCGTCAGGGGCTGGCCATCCCGGCCGGTGACCTTCACGCAGGGCAGCCGCTCGGGGTCGGCGTCCAGCCAGTATTCGTGCTGGTAGCCGGTGACGTCGATGCGCTGGTGGAAGTAGCCGGTGCGGTACATCAGGCCCACGCCGACCATCGGCAGCGCCAGGTCGGAGGCTTCCTTCAGGATGTCGCCGGCCAGGACGCCCAGGCCACCGGAGTAGATCGGCAAGGAGCCATGCACCCCGAACTCGGCGCAGCAGAAGGCCACCGGACGCCGTGCATCGATCGCACCCGCGCGCCAGGGTCGTTCGCGGTCGGCGCGCAGTTCGTTCGCCAGCCGTTCGACACGGCTGACGAAGGCGCCATCCTGGGCGGCGCGTTCGAGTCGGGTGCGGGTCGTCTCGGTGAGCAGCCGCCTCGGGTTGGCGCCGGTGCGGGCCCAGCAGTCGGGGTCGATCGTCCGGAAGGTGGCGGCGCCATCGGCCGACCACGTCCACCGGAAGTCGTAGGCAATTCGCGCCAGCGCTTGCAGCCGCTCCGGCAGGCACCGCGCCAGTTCGGCGACGGCGCGTTCGATGTCCTCGTCACCCGGGAACAAGGTCGTCCTCCGGATCCGCTGCAAGGCCCCGTGTCACGCGAGCCATCATCCGGCAAGACCCTGGCGATCCCCCTGCGACAACGACGGCTCGGCGATCTGCCAGCGTGCCAGCACATGGTCGAACAGCAAGCGTGCACCGTGGGTGACGAGCCCGTCATCCTCGATGGCCGCGGCAGCGAGGCGGCAGACCAGAGCGCGCTGATCGGGGCGGCTGACGGCCCCGATCACGGCATCGGTCTGGGCGATGTCTTCAGCGGAGAGCCACGAGCGTTCGCACAGTCCCGGGTCGATCCGGCTGGTGCACTCGCCGGCCAGTTCGACGACCCTCTGACGACTCACCCCCAGCTGTTCGAACGCGCCCAGTGCTTCGAGCACGCGCAAGGCACGAGGGCTGAGTGAACCGTCGGCCGACAGGATCAGCGCCAGCGCTCGCGCGGGCGCCTCGGCTTCGACAGGTGTCACCACTTGCACGACCACACTCCTCCAACATCAGCTGCACACAACCGTATTCTTTCTAGTGCGGATCGATGCCCTCGGGGCTGATCCCGATCAATACCCGTGCGGGGGCTTCTTCTGTGTCCTACGGCTTGGCGCGTCCGTACCAGCGGCACAGCTCGCCCAGCCGATGGCCGTGCCATGGATGAATCTGGGCCCACTCGAAGCGCCATTCCCACCAGCCCGATTGCTGGCCGGGAAGATTCATGCGGCACTCGCTGGGCAAGGCGAGCACGTCTTGCAGCGGCACGATGGCGGTGTCGGCCACGCTGGCGAGCACGGTGCGGATCAGCGTCCAGGGCATGTCGTGCCCATCGGTGCCGAGGTAGCCGCGCGCAAAGTGACGTTCGTGGTCGCTCGCCTGCGCCCACCAGCCGGCCGCGGTGTCGTTGTCGTGGGTGCCGCTGTACACCACCGAATCGACTTCATGGTGGTGCGGCAGGTAGCGGTTGTCGGCGTCACCGCCGAAGGCGAACTGCAGCACGCGCATGCCGGGCAGGCCGAGCTTGCGGCGCAGCGCGTCGACGTCGGGCGTGATCAACCCCAGGTCCTCGGCAATGATCGGCACCGGCCCGAGCGCACGGGCGACGGCCGCGAACAGCGCCTCGCCCGGGCCCGTCACCCAGCGACCGTTGACGGCGGTGGGCTCATCGGCCGCGATCTCCCAGTGCGCGACGAAGCCGCGGAAGTGGTCGATGCGCACGCAGTCCACCAGCTCGAAGGTGCGGCGCACACGTTCCACCCACCACGTGTAGCCGCGCTTGGCGTGCTCGCTCCAGCGGTACAGCGGGTTGCCCCAGCGCTGCCCGGTGGCGCTGAAGTAGTCCGGCGGCACGCCGGCGATGACGGTCGGACGGCCCTGCGCATCGAGTTCGAACAGCCGCGGATGCGACCAGACGTCGGCGCTCTGGTAGGCGACGAAGATCGGCGTGTCGCCGATGATGTCGACCCCCTTTTCATGGGCGTAGCTCTTCAATGAGGCCCACTGCCGGAAGAAGCTCCACTGGCAGAAGCGCCAGAAGGCGATGCGCTGGGCGTGCGCGACGCGCGCGTGCTTCAGCGCACGCGGTTCGCGGGCGGCGAGCCCGGCAGGCCAATCGCACCAGTCCAGCCCGGCGTGCTCCTCGGCCAGCGCCATGAACAGCGCGTAGTCGTCGAGCCAGCTCGCATGGGTCGCGGCGAATTCGTCGAACGCGGCGCGCTGCGCCTCGCTGGCCGTGACGCCAAAGCGCGCCGCGGCCTTTGCCAGGCGCTGCATTCGGTAGGGCACCACGGCGGCGAAGTTCACCCGCGTCGCCTCGAGCCCGGGAGCCGGCGCCAGGTCGGTGGCGTCGAGCCAGCCCTGCTCGTGCAGCTCGTGCAGGTCGATCAGCAGCACGTTGCCGGCGAAGGCGGAGCTGCTCATGTACGGCGAGTTGCCGGGCCCGATACCCCCCAGCGGCAGCACCTGCCACCGGCGCTGCAAGGCACTGCACAGCCAGTCGACGAAGTGGCGGGCCTCGCGGCCGAGGTCGCCCGAGCCGTGCGGACCGGGCAGTGAGGTCGGGTGCAGCAGGATGCCGCTGGCGCGCGGGAATCGCATCGTTCAGACGCTCGGGTGCCGCTCGCGATCCTCGGCCAGCAGCAGCACGCTGCGCGCGCGCAGCGTGATCGGCACGCCGCCTTCGCCGCACCATGCGCGCCGGCCGCGCGGCTCCGCGCTGTCGAGTTCGAGCCGCCAGCGCCCGGCCGGCAACTCGAACTCGGTGTCGGCGTCCTCGGCGTTGAACAGCATCAGGATCGCGGCATTGCCACGGCCGGGTGCGCCGACGTACGCGCCGATCACACGCGAGCCCCGTCGGGCCCAATCGTCGCCACTCAGGGGTTGGCCGCCACGGTGCCACCACGAGAGATCGGCGCGGCCCCGTGCACCGGGCTGCCCGTGGTACCAGTGGTTGCCCAGCGGCAGCAGGCGCCGGCGCAGGTCGATCAGGTGCGCGGTGTAAGCCACGAGGTCGGCGTCAGCCTGTGCCCAGTGGATCCACGTGATTTCGTTGTCCTGGCAATAGGGGTTGTTGTTGCCGTGCTGGCTGTGGCCGAGCTCGTCACCGGCGGCGAGCATCGGCGTGCCTTGCGACAGCAGCAGCGTGGCCAGCAGCGCGCGCTGCAGCCGCGCACGCCGTTGCAGCACCTCGGGGTCATCGGTGGGACCTTCGACGCCGCAGTTCCAGCTCAGGTTGTGCGCGTGCCCGTCGTGGTTGTTCTCGAGGTTCGCCTCGTTGTGGCGCATGTCGTAGCTGACGAGGTCGCGCAACGTGAAGCCGTCGTGCGAGACGACGTAGTTCACCGACTCCGCCGGCTGCCGTGGCGCGAAGGTGCCCGACGAGGCGGCGAGCCGGTGCGCGAATTCGCCGCGCGTGGTGTCGCCGCCGAGCCAGAAGGCGCGCATCGTGTCGCGGAAGCGGTCGTTCCACTCGAGCCATCCACCGGGGAACTGCCCCAGGCGGTAGCCGTCGGGGCCGGCGTCCCACGGCTCGGCAATCAGCTTCACGCCCGCCAGCACGGGGTCCTGCATCAGCGTCTTGAAGAAAGGCGCGTCGCGCTCGAAGGCCACGTCGCCGCGGGCGAGCACCGGCGCCAGATCGAAGCGGAAGCCATCGACGTGCATCTCCTGCACCCAGTAGCGCAGGCTGTCCAACACCCATTGCAGCACGCGCGGCTTGCGGATGTCGATCGTGTTGCCGCAGCCGGTGAGGTTCTCGTAGTGACCGGGCGAGTCGCGGCGCAGGCGATACCACGACGCGTTGTCGAGCCCGCGCATGCTGATCGTGGGCCCGGTCTCGTCGGTCTCGCCGCTGTGGTTGAAGACCACGTCGAGCAGCACTTCGATGCCGGCAGCGTGCAGGGCCTGCACCATGGTGCGGAACTCGTGGCGGGCGCTGGCGCCGTCGGGCCGCGTGGCGTAGCGAGGCTCGGGGCAGAAGAAGCCGATGCTGTTGTAGCCCCAGTGGTTGCGCAGGCCGGCGCGCACGAGGCGCTCTTCGTCGACAAACTGGTGCACCGGCAGCAGGCCCACCGCGGTGATGCCCAGCCGCTTCAAGTGGTCGATCGCGGGGCGCGACGCGAGACCGAGATAGCTGCCGCGCACCGCCTCGGGCGCATCCGGCATCAGGCGCGTGAAGCCGCGCAGGTGCAGCTCGTAGAGCACGGTGTCCTCGAGCCGGGTGCGCGGCGGCGCATCGTCGCCCCAGTCGAAGTGGTCCTGGATCACACGCGCCTTCAGGGCGCTGGCCGCGTTGTCGCGCGTGTCCATGCGCAGCGGGTGGGCGCGGTCGCCACCGAAGTGCTCGTCGCGCCACTCGAAGCGGCCGACGACCTCGCGCGCCCACGGGTCCAGCAGCAGCTTGTGCGGGTTGAAGCGGTGGCCCTGATCGGGCTGCCAGGGACCGTGCGCGCGCAAGCCATAGACGAGCCCCGGCCCCGCGCCGGGGATGAAGCCGTGCCAGACGTCGCCGCTGCGGGCCGCGAGGGCCAGGCGCTGCACCTCGTGCCGGCCCTCGCCGTCGAACAGGCACAGCTCGACGCGCGTCGCGTGGGCCGAGAAGACCGCGAAGTTGACGCCGCCGTCGCGGCAGTGTGCGCCCATCGGCCAGGGCAGGCCGCGCTCCATGACGTGTGTGGGCGGTCGGCCCTGCGCCAACCGCTCGATGTCGGAACGGCCGAGCGTCGAGGCGCGCTTCACGCCCGCGGCTCGATGTGCCACACCTCGCGTGCGTAGTCGCGGATCGTGCGGTCGGACGAGAACATGCCCATGCCGGCGACGTTGCACACGGCCTTCTTCGCCCACGCCGCGGGCTCGAGGAACAGTTGGTCGACCTGGCGCTGCGCGTCGATGTAGGCGTCGTAGTCGGCGAGCAGCAGGTAGTGGTCGCCGCCCCAGAGCAGCGAATCGACCAGCGCGCGGTAGCGCTCGGCTTCGTCGGGCGAGAACGCACCCCTGCCGATGGCATCCAGCACGTTGCGCAGCTTCGGATTCGACTGGTACAGCGCCATCGGCTGGTAGCCCTTGGCACGCCGGGCCGCCACCTCGTGGGCCTTCAGCCCGAAGATGAAGATGTTGTCGTCGCCCACCTGCTGGCGGATCTCGATGTTGGCGCCATCGTCGGTGCCGATCGTCAGCGCACCGCTGAGCGCGAGCTTCATGTTGCCGGTGCCGGATGCCTCGGTGCCGGCCGTGGAGATCTGTTCCGACAGATCGGCGCCGGGCATGATGAGTTCGGCCAGCGAAACGCCGTAGTTCGGCATGAACACCACCCGCAGGCGGCCGCGGATCCGGCTGTCCTGGTTGATCACCTGCCCGACGTCGTGGATCAGGCGGATGATCTGCTTTGCCATGTGGTAGCTCGACGCCGCCTTGCCGGCGAAGATCACCGTGCGCGGCACCCAGTCTCGCGTCGGCTCGGCCAGCATCGCCTGGTAGCGCGTCACCACGTGCAGCACGTTGAGCAGTTGCCGCTTGTACTCGTGGATGCGCTTGACCTGCACGTCGAACAGGCTGGCGGGGTCGACCGCGATACCCAGGTGGGTGGCGATGTAGGCCGCCAGGCGCTGCTTGTTGACCAGCTTGGCGGCAAGAAACTCGGCCAGGAACGCGCCGTCACCCGCGTGCTCGCGCAGGCGCGACAGGCGTTCGAGATCGAGCCGCCAGCCCGGGCCCAGTCGATCGTCGATCAGCCGTGCCAGCGCAGGATTGGCGTGGGCCAGCCAGCGACGGGGCGTCACGCCGTTGGTCATGTTGGTGAAACGCTGCGGCCACAGGCTCGCGAACTCGGCAAAGACCGTCTTGGTCAGCAGTTCGGAGTGCAGCGCCGAGACGCCGTTGACCTTGTGGCTGCCGACGATCGACAGGTGCGCCATGCGCACGCGGCGCTCGCCGCTCTCGTCGATCAGCGACAGCCGTCGCAGGAACTCGACGTCGCCCGGCCTCTGCTGGCCGGCCTCGATCAGAAAGTCGTGGTTGATGCGGAACACGATCTCCAGGTGCCGCGGCAGCACGTGCTGCAGCAGGCCCACCGGCCAGGTCTCGAGTGCCTCGGGCATCAGCGTGTGGTTGGTGTAGCTGAAGATGCGACGCGTGGTGTCCCACGCGGAGGCCCAGGGCTGACCGTGTTCGTCCACCAGCAGCCGCATCATCTCGGCCACGCCGATCGCCGGATGCGTGTCGTTGAGGTGGATCGCCACGTGCTCGGCCAGATTGGCGAGTGAGCCGTGTTCGGCCAGGTGCCGCGCCAGGATGTCCTGGATCGACGCGGAGGTGAAGAAGTACTCCTGGCGCAGGCGCAGCTCGCGCCCTGCCGGCGTGCTGTCGTTGGGATAGAGCACCCACGAGATGTTCTCGAACTGGTTCTTGAATTCGGCGGCACGCGCGTAGTCACCGCTGTTGAAGGCATGCAGGTCGATGTGCGCCGGCGCCGTGGCTTTCCACAGCCGCAGCGTGCTCACGCGTTCGGTGCCATGGCCGGGGACCACCATGTCGTACGCCTTGGCGTGCACCTCGCTGGCGTGATGCCAGCGCGGCGGTTGCTCGGGAAGCGACGCCGCTTCGACCGAGCCACCGAAACGGACCGTGTAGCCGATGCCGGTGCGCGGAAACTCCCACGGCGTGCCGTCCTCGAGCCAGGGATCGGGGTGCTCGACCTGCCGCCCGCCGTGAATGGTTTGCGCGAACATGCCGAACTCGTAGCGGATGCCATAGCCGAACGAGGGCAAGCCCAGTGTGGCCATCGAATCGAGGAAGCACGCGGCCAGCCGTCCGAGGCCTCCGTTGCCGAGCGCGGCGTCGGGTTCCTGCGCCTGCAGGTCTTCCAGCGTCGTCGCGTGCCGTTGCGCCGCCGCCGCGGCGGGCGATTCGAGCGCCAGCGCCGCCAGCGCGTTGCCGAGCGTGCGCCCGATCAGGAACTCCATCGACAGGTAGTTGACCCGCCGCGCCTTGGCGGCCCGGTCGGCTGCGTCGTTGGCCACCCAGCGGCGCGACAGGCGCTCCCTCGCCACCTGCGCCAACGCGTGCATCATGTCGTTGGGCGCCGCATGGTCCGCCGCGGTGCAGACCGTGTCCACCAGATGGCGTTCGATGGCGTCGGAAATCATCTGGACGGAGGCCTCAACGGTCATGATGGAGTCACTGGCAACGATGGGTCAGCGGACAAGCAGCGTTCGAGTGTCCCTGAGGCGGTCGGCCGGCGTCAATGCGATGGCGCCATGCCGGTGAGGGCCCGCACGGACGGCGAGAAGCAGGAGACAGCGATGAATTCCGAAGCACTGGTCGAGAGTTTCGAGCTGCCGCGTCGTACGGTGGCGCTGGTGCTGGCCGGTGGCCGCGGCAGCCGTCTGATGCACCTCACCACCAACCGCGCCAAGCCGGCGGTGTATTTCGGGGGCAAGTTTCGCATCGTCGACTTCGCGCTCTCCAATTGCCTGAACTCGGGCATCCGGCGCATCGGTGTGATCACGCAGTACAAGAGCCACAGCCTGCTGCGCCACCTGCAGCGCGGCTGGGCCTTCCTGAAGTCCGAGATGAACGAGTTCGTCGACCTGCTGCCCGCGCAACAGCGCATGGACGAGGGGTCGTGGTACCGCGGCACCGCCGATGCCGTGTACCAGAACCAGGACATCGTGGCCTCGTACCGCGCCGTCGACTACATCCTCGTGCTGGCGGGCGACCACGTCTACAAGATGAACTACGCGTTGATGCTGGCCGATCACAAGCGGCTCGGGGCCGAGTGCACGGTCGGCTGCATCCAGGTGCCCCGTGCCGAGGCCAAGGGCTTTGGCGTGATGGCCATCGACGCGCAGCGTCGCATCGTCGACTTCGTCGAAAAGCCCGATGACCCACCGGCGATGCCCGGCGACCCCGACCACTCGCTCGCGAGCATGGGCATCTACGTCTTCAACGCGCAGTATCTGTTCCGGGAACTCGGGCGCGACATGTCCGACGTCACCTCGAGCCACGATTTCGGCAAGGACATCATCCCGAAGATGGTGCGCGAGGGAGTCGTCGCTGCGCACCCGTTCGATCTCTCGTGCGTCGGGGCGGGCCTGTCGCCCTATTGGCGTGACGTGGGCACCATCGACGCCTACTGGGATGCCAACATCGACCTCACCGCCACCGACCCGCTGCTCAACCTGTACGACACCCGCTGGCCCGTGTGGACCTATCAACCGCAACTGCCGCCCGCCAAGTTCGTGCACAACGCCGACGATCGGCGCGGCATGGCGATCGAATCGCTGGTCTCCGGGGGCTGCATCGTCTCGGGCGCGGTGTTCCGCAGCCTGCTGTTCTCGAGCGTCCGCGTGCACTCGTATTCCAAGGTCGATTGGTCGGTGCTGCTGCCTCAGGCCGAGATCGGTCGCGGCGTCCGGCTCACGCGGGTGGTGCTCGACCGCGGCTGCAGCGTGCCCGATGGGGTGGTGATCGGAGAGGACGCGGCCGCCGACGCAGCGCACTTCCACCGCACCGAATCGGGCATCACGCTGGTGACGCGCGACATGCTGCAGGCGCTTCAGTGAAAGGGCCTGAGGCGATGAAGGTGCTGCACGTGGCGGCCGAGGTCTATCCGCTGGTCAAGACCGGAGGCCTGGCGGACGTGGTGGCAGCCCTGCCGGTGGCGCTGGCCGACAAGGGCGCCGACGTGCGGCTGATGCTGCCCGGGCTGCCGGCGGTGATGGAGGGGGTGCAGCACACCAGCACGGTCATCGAGATCGGGTCGTGTTTCGGCGCGCTGCGCGTGCGGCTGCTGCTGGCGCGAATGCCCGGCAGCCACCTGCCGGTGTACGTGGTGGAGGCGCCCTACCTGTATCGGCGCCGCGGCGGGCCGTATCAATCGGCCGACGGCATCGAATGGTCCGACAACCTGCAGCGCTTCGCCCTGCTCGGCTGGGTGGCCGCCCATGTCGCCGCCGGTGACGCCGACCTGCAGTGGGTGCCCGACGTCGTTCATGCGCACGACTGGCATGCCGCGATGGCGTGCGCCTACATGGCCGACCACGCGCCCACCGAGGGATGTTCGATCTTCACGATCCACAACCTCGCATTCCAGGGCCTGTTTCCGATGCACGACTGGCCGCTGCTGGCACTGGCGTCGCGCCACATGTCGCCCGAAGGAATGGAATTCCACGGACAGCTCAACTTCATGAAGGCCGGGCTCCAGTTCGCCGACCGCGTCACGACGGTGAGCCCGACCTATGCGCGCGAGATCGCGACGCCGGAGTTCGGCTGCGGACTCGAGGGGGTGATCCGCAGCCGCCAGGCGCGGGTCAGCGGCATCCTCAACGGCATCGACGAGAACGTCTGGAACCCGGCGCGCGACACGGCGATCGCCGCCAACTACGATTCGGAGCGACTTCAGGGCAAAGCCACCTGCCGCCGCGCGCTGCAGAGCGAACTCGGCCTTGCGCAAAGCGATGACGCCTTGCTGCTGGTCGTGGTCAGTCGCCTCACCGCGCAAAAGGGCATCGACCTGCTGCTCGCCGCGGTGCCCGAGTTGCTGTCGCACGGCGTCCAGATCGCGGTGCAGGGCACCGGCGAGCCGGCGCTCGAGACCATGCTGCTCGCGGCGCACGCGTCGCAGCCGCGGCAGGTGCACGTGCATGTCGGCTACGACGAAGCGCGTGCGCATCGCCTGATCGCCGGTGCCGACGTGATTGCCGTACCGTCGCGATTCGAGCCTTGCGGGTTGACCCAGATGTACGGCCTTCGTTACGGCTCCTTGCCGGTGGTGCGTCGCGTCGGCGGGCTGGCCGACACGGTGGTCGACGACACGGGTCCCGCCGATCAACGCTCCACCGGCTTCGCCTTCGAGGCATCGAGCGCCGCGGCATTGGCGCATGCGGTGCTGCGTGCAAGTCAGGCCAAGGCCGATCCTCGGCGCTGGCGCAGCATGATGTGGCGCGCGATGAAGCAGTCGCTGTCGTGGGCCAACCCTGCGGACCACTATCTGCGGCTGTATGCAGACGCGCGCCACGAGCGCGCGTCGCAGCAGATCGGCGCCTAGGGTCAAGGGGATCCCCCGTGAACATCCAGCGCATCGCGACCCGGCCCATCGCCGGCATGAAGCCCGGCACCAGCGGCCTGCGCAAGAAGGTCACCGAGTTCGCGCAGGGGTCCTACCTGGCCAATTTCGTGCAATCGGTGTTCAACGCCGTGCGGCCCGCGGCGGGCTTCGGAGGGTTGTCGCTGGTGGTCGGGGGCGACGGTCGCTACTACAACCGCGAGGCGATCCAGGCCGTGCTGCGCATCGCTGCGGCCAACGGCTTTGCGCGCGCGCTGGTCGGCGCAGACGGCATCCTGTCGACCCCGGCGGCGTCGTGCGTGATCCGCAGGCACGGCGCCTTCGGCGGGCTGATCCTGTCGGCCAGCCACAACCCGGGCGGCCCCGACGGCGACTTCGGCATCAAGTTCAACACCGCCAACGGCGGGCCGGCAGCGGAGAAGATCACCGACGCGATCTACGCGCAGACGCTGGTGATCACCGAAATCCTCAGCATGGACGCGCCCGCCATCGACCTGGGCCGAGTCGGTCGCCAACAGCTCGGCGACCTGCTCGTCGAGGTGATCGATCCGGTGGCCGACTACGTGGCGCTGATGCGCGAGATCTTCGACTTCGACGCGCTGCGCAGGCAGTTCGCCGCGGGCTTCCGGCTCGCGTTCGACGCGATGCATGCGGTGACCGGGCCCTACGCGCGCGCGATCTTCGAGCGCGAACTCGGTGCGCCGGACGGTACGGTTCGCAACGGCGCGCCGCTACCCGATTTCGGCGGCCACCACCCGGACCCGAACCTGGTGCACGCCCGGGATCTGTTCGAGCTGATGATGGGCCGCAACCCCCACGAGCGCGCGCCCGACCTCGGCGCCGCCTCCGACGGTGACGGCGACCGCAATCTGATCATCGGCCGCGGCCTCTTCGTGTCTCCCTCGGACTCGCTGGCGATGCTGGCGGCCAATGCGCACCTGGCGCCGGCCTACCGCGGCGGCATCGTCGGCGTGGCGCGCTCGATGCCCACCAGCCGCGCGGTCGACCGCGTCGCCGCCAAGCTCGGCGTGCCGTGCTTCGAGACACCCACGGGCTGGAAGTTCTTCGGCAACCTGCTCGACGCAAATCGCATCACCTTGTGCGGCGAGGAGAGTGCAGGCACCGGCTCGAACCACGTGCGCGAGAAAGACGGCGTCTGGGCGGTGCTGCTGTGGCTGTCCATCCTCGCTGCGCGAGGCCAGAGCGTGCAGCAGATCGCCGCGCAGCACTGGGCCACCTACGGCCGCAACTACTACACGCGGCACGACTACGAAGGCCTGGACACCGCCACCGCGCAGACGCTGATGAAGGACCTGGCCGAGGCGCTGCCGGCGCTGGCCGGCCAGACTGTCGGCGGCCGCCGCGTCGAGATCGGCGACGACTTCTGCTACACGGACCCGGTGGACGGCAGCGTGTCGAAGAACCAGGGCCTGCGCATCGTGTTCGACGACGGCTCGCGCATCGTGTACCGGCTGTCCGGCACGGGCACGTCGGGCTCGACGCTGCGCGTCTATGTCGAGCGCTACGAGTCGGAGCCGTCGCGCCTGGCGCAGGACACGCAGCTGGCGCTGGCCGATCTGATCGCTGCGGCCGACCAGATCGCGCAGATCGGCGGCCGTACCGCGCGCCGGCAACCCGATGTGATCACCTGACGAGCCGATGAGCCGATTGCGCCGCGCGAACGCGCACCGTCAGGCGGCACTGCGTGTCGACGGTGCGGTTGCCGAAACGGCCTGAATGCGCGGTGACCTCAGCGCACGGTCGCCAGCACGCGGTCGACCATCGTGCCCGACTGGCCGAGGTAGTTCGCCGGGTCGCAGAGGCGGGCGAGCGCGGCGCGATCGAGGTGCTTGTTGATCTGCGGGTGCTCGGCCAGCAGGTCGAGCAGCGGGCGGCGCTGCGTCATCGCCTCGCGGCAGATGTCGTAGACCAGGTCGTGCGCATACTCGCGTCCGATGTGCGGGGCGAGGCCCATCATCACCGCCTCGCTCATCACCAGGCCGTGCGTCAGGTCGATGTTGCGCCGCATCGCCGCAGCGTCGACTTCGAGCCCTTCGAGCACCTGGCGCGACTGCTTCAACGCGCCGGCCATCAGGCAGAACGCTTCGGGCAGCACGATCCACTCGATCTCCCACGGGCCGGTCGAGCGTTCGTGGTCGGCCACCATCGCATCCATCAGCGCGGCGGCGTGCTGGCGCACCACGCTGATCGCGGCGTGGATGTAGCAGCTCGCGATCGGGTTGCGCTTCTGCGGCATCGTGCTCGACGAACCCCGGCCGTGGTGGTACGGCTCGAAGACCTCGCCGACCTCGGTCTGCATCATCAGCTTGACGTCCATGCTCAGCTTGCCGAGCGTGCCACCCACCAGGCCGAGAAAGGCGCCGACCTCCGCGATGTTGTCGCGGATCGTGTGCCACGCGATCAGCGGCTGCTTCAGGCCCAGCTCGGCGCACAGCCCGGCCTGCGTTTCCATCGCGCCGTGCTCGAGCGAGGCCAGCGTGCCGGCGGCACCCGCGAACTCGCCGACCAGCACGCGGTCCTTCAGCTGGCCCAGTCGCTCGCGGTGGCGCTGCACCGCCGACAGCAGGCCGGCCATCTTGTAGCCGAAGGTCACCGGGATCGCCTGCTGCAGGTTGCTGCGCCCGATCATCGGCGTGTCGCGATGCGCCCTGGCGAGCTTGGCCAGCGCCGCCGCGATCGCGGCCAGTTCGCGCTCGACGATCTCGAGCGCGTCGCGGATCTGCAGCACGGTCGCGGTGTCGGTGATGTCCTGCGTCGTCGCGCCCCAGTGGCAGTACTCGCCCAGCTTGTCGCGGCACAGCGCGTTGAGCTGCGAGACGACGCCGAGCACCGGGTAGCCGATGCGCTCGGTCTGCTCGCGCAGCCTTGCCATGTCGATCCGGTCGATCGTGCAGTGGCTGCCGATCTCGTCGGCCGCGGCCTGCGGGATCAGCCCGAGCCGCGCCTGCACGACGGCGAGCGCGCGCTCGATGTCGAGGTACTTCTGCGTGCGGTGCTCGTCGGACCAGACGCGGCGCATCTCGTCGCTGGTGAAGATGGCTCCGAAGATCGTCGAGTCGATGATGGATGCAGGCATGGCGTTCCTCACGGCCTGGTGGATCGGTGCGGCCCCGACGCGGGGCGCGGTCGCCCGGGGATCGGCCTTCGCGTCGCGGCGGCTTCGCGCGGCGTCACCGTCCGGTGAAGCGGGGCGGGCGCTTCTCGGCGAACGCGTTGCGGCCTTCGATGTAGTCCTGGCTCTCGAAGCAGCGCGCGCAGGCGGCATCGGCCAGCGCCGGGTCGTAGGGGCCGCGCGCGCTGGCGGCGTCGATCGCCGCCTTGGCCGCCTGCAGCGTCAACGGCGCCAGCGCAACGATCTCGTCGAGCAGCGTGCCGAATTGCTCGGGGGTCGCGATCTGGTTGACCAGCCCCATGTGCAGCGCCGCCGCCGCGTTGTAGCGGCGTGCGGCGTAGAGCATCTCCTTGGCGAACGCCGGGCCGACGACCCAGGTCAGCCGGTGCAGCCAGTGCGGGTTGTAGCCCAGGCCCACCTTGCCCGCGGGGACGCAGAAGCTCGCGCTGTCGGCAGCGACGCGCAAGTCGCAATGGAGCGCCAGCGCCAGCCCGCCGCCGAAGCAATAGCCCTGCACCCAGGCCACGGTGGGCTTGCGCGCCGCGGCGATGCCCGCCACCCCGCGGTCGACCGTGGCGTTGTACAGCGCGACGCCTTCGGGCGTGTTGCGCCGCTCGCCGAACTGCGAGATGTCGGAGCCCGACGCAAACGCCTTCTCGCCGGCGCCGCGCAGCACGATCACCTTGACGGCCGGGTCGTCGTCGAGCGCCGCGATGTGCCCGGGCAGGCTGTCCCACATCTCGAAGCTGAGCGCGTTCTGCTTCGGCTGGTTGTCGATGATCACGGTGCCGACGCTGCCGCGCACGTCGCGATCGATGCGCGATTCAGATGACATGGTCGTTCCTCAGGCGTGCGATGTCCTCGGCACTGTAGCCGGCGTCCGCGAGGATCGCGTCGGCGTGCTCGCCCGCCGCCGGGGCGGTGGCGCGCAGCGTGGCGCGGTGTCGGTCGCTGTGCAGCGGCTGCCCGACCAGCGCGATCGGCCCGAGCTTGCGGTGCGTCGTGGGCCAGGCCAGTGCGAGGTGGCGCACCTGCGGGTCGGCGAACGCCTGGTCGACGCGATTGATCGGCCCGCAGGCGAGGCCCTGCGCGTTGAGCCGTTCGATCCAGTATGCGCTCGGCTGCGTCGCGACGATCGCGGCGATCTCCGCGTTGAGCTCGGCGCGGTGCTGCGAGCGGCTGCGGTTGGTGCGGTAGCGCGGATCGCGCAGCCACCCGGCCCGATCGACGACGTGGCAGAAACGCTCCCACATCACGGCGCCGACGACGCAGATGTTGACCCGACCGTCGGCGGTGTCGAACACGCCGGTGGGGATCGTGGTCGGGTGGTCGTTGCCGGCCTGCTCGGGCACCTCGTGCCCGACGAGCCAGCGCGCCGATTGAAAGTCCATCAGCGCGAGCAGTCCTTCCAGCAGCGAGGTCTGCACCCACTGCCCGCGGTTCGAGCGCTCGCGCTCGAGCAGCGCCATCACGATGCCGAACGCCGCGTACAGGCCGGCGCAGCTGTCGGCGACCGCGATGCCTGCACGCACCGGCCCTTGTCCCGGCAGGCCGGTGATCGACATCAGGCCCGACAGGCCCTGCACGATCTGGTCGAATCCCGGCCTTTGGGCGTACGGGCCGTCCTGGCCGAAGCCGGAGATGCTCGCGTACACCAACCGCGGGTTGATCGCGGCGAGCGTCGCGTAGTCGATGCCCAGGCGCCCCTTGACGTCTGGGCGATAGTTCTCGACCAGCACGTCGGCACGTTGCACGAGGCGCAGCAGCACCTCGCGGCCGGCGCCTGCCTTCAGGTCCAGCGTGAGGCTGCGCTTGTTGCGCTGCAGGTTCTGGAAGTCGGGCGTCAGGCGCTGCTGCTCGGCCTCGGCCGCGTGCTCCGGCCGCACCGGCTCCTCGATGCGGATGACGTCCGCGCCCCAATCGGCGAGCTGGCGCACGGCGGTCGGCCCGGCCCGCATGCGCGTCAGGTCGAGCACCCGGTAGGGCGCGAGCGGCAGTGCGTCGGCGCTCGTGCTCACCGTGCGGTCGCCACGATGAACAGGCGCCGGAAGGGGAACAGTGTGCGACCGTCACCGCGCGGCGGGTAGGCGACGCGCAGGCGCGCCGCATAGTCGGCTTCGAACGGCGCGCGTTCGGCCGCGGGCAGCGCGTCGAGAAACTGCTTGAGCCAGGTGCCCTTGGTCCACTCCTTGACCGGGTCGGCGCCCTCGAGCACCTGCAGGTACTCGGTCTCCCAGATGTCGAGCTGCGCGACGCGCGGCGCGAGCACGTCGTAGTAGAACGCCGGCTCGGCGACCGGCGACGGCCCGAGCATCCGTGCAAGGCGTGCGTGCCACGGGCCGCTGCGCACGGTGTCGCCGATCAGCCGGTGCGACGGCGCATCGAAGTTGCGCGGCATCTGCACCGCCAGCACGCCGCCGGGGGCGAGCTGCTGCAGCAGCCGCGGAAACAGGCTCCCGTGATCGGGCAGCCAGTGCAGCGCCGCGTTCGAGTAGATCAGGTCGGCGGGCTCGGGCGCGCTCCAGGTGGCCACGCTCTGCTCGACCCAGGTGATGCCCGGGTTCTCCTGCGCCGCCTTCGCCAGCATCGATGCGGAGTCGTCCACGCCGGTCACCGCTGCAGCCGGCCAGCGATCGGCCAGCAGCCGGGTCACGTTGCCGGCGCCGCAGCCGAGGTCGTGGATCGAACGCGGTGCCGCCAGCGGCACGCGCGCCAGCAGATCCACCGCCGGGCGCAGGCGAGGCGCGGCGAATTTGAGGTACTGGTCCGGGTTCCAAGCCAAGGTGCGCTCCCACTGAGGTGACGGCCACGACGCGCGCGCGGCCGTCGTGTGGCCTCACATGCCGAGCAGTTTAGGCAGCGCCAGCGAGATCTGCGGCAGGTAGGTCACCAGCATCAGAAACACCAGCATCGTCAGCAGCCAGGGCCAGACGGCCACCGTCAGCTCGGTGATGCCCATCTTGGCGATGCCCGACGCCACGTACAGGTTCAGGCCCACCGGCGGGTGGCACATGCCCACCTCCATGTTGACCGTCATCAGGATCCCGAAGTGGATCGGGTCGACGCCGAGCGACGTGGCCACCGGAAACAGGATGGGCGCCATGATCAGCACGATCGAGCTCGGCTCCATCACGTTGCCGGCCAGCAGCAGCGCCACGTTGACCAGCAGCAGGAAGCCGATCCAGCCCAGGCCCTGCGAGGCCATCCACGAGGCCATCGCCTGCGGAATCTGCTCGCTCGTCATCAGGAAGCTGAACAGCACCGCGTTGGTGATGATGTACAGCAGCATCGCGCTCATGTTGGCCGATGCCAGCAGCACCCGTGGCACTTCACGCAGCTTCAGGTCCTTGTAGACGAAGACCGCGATGACGAAGGCGTACACCGCGCTGACCGCGGCGGCCTCGGTCGGCGTGAAGATACCGGTGTAGATGCCGCCGATCACGATCACGATCAGCATCAGCCCCCAGATCGAGTCGCGCCCCGCGCTGACGCGCTGCTGCAGGCTCGCCCGCGGCATGCGCGGATAGCCGAACCGCCAGGCCCGGTAGGCCGTGGTGATGCCGAGCATGGTCGCCAGCATCAGGCCGGGCACGATGCCGGCGATGAAGAGCTTGCCCACCGAGGTGTTGGTCGACACCGAGTACAGCACCATCGTGATCGAGGGCGGGATCAGGATGCCGAGCGCGCCCGACGTCGTCACCACGCCGGCACCGAAGCGCGGCGGGAAGCCCTGCGCGACCATCGAGGGGAGCAGCACCGACCCGATGGCGACGACCGTCGCCGGCGAAGACCCCGACACGGCGGCGAACAGGGCGCACGCGACCACCGCGGCCAGCCCGAGGCCGCCGTGCCAGTGGCCGACCATCGTGGTCGCGAAATTGATCATCCGCCGCGCGACCCCGCCATGCGTCAGGAAGTTGCCGGCCAGGATGAAGAACGGGATCGCCATGATCTCGAAGCTCTCGATGCCGGTGAACAGCTTCATCGCCACCGAGTCGAGCGGCACGTCCGACATCGTGTACATGAAGCTGAGGACCGTGAGGCCGAGCGAGATCGAGATCGGCATGCCGGTCAGCATCAGCGAGATCAGCAACGCAAAGACAAGCCCGGCGCGGATGCCTCCGCCGGCCTGGAAGACTCCGTATCGCGCCGCCACGGCCAATCCCAGCAACAGAAAGGGCAGCCCGATGAGGACGAAGCTCAAGGCACGTCCGTCGCCACGCCCCGCCCGCGGCCGTGCCGCGACGTCGGGGGCGCGCTCCTCCATGCCCTCGACGTGCGCCGCGTCGTGGTGCGGCAGTGCGCCGGTGCGCCAAAAATGCCAGGCCACCTGCAGGAAGCGAAAGCACATCAGCGAAGACCCGGCGGGAATCGCCATGTAGACGATCCACATGCGGATCTCGAGATCGTTCGAGCGCACGCCCGATTCATAGACGCCGGCGGTGAAATGCGCACCGAAGTTCGCGATCACCGCGGTGAAGAACGCGCCGCAAAGCAGGCCGAACAGGATGACCTTCTTCGCGCGCTCGGGTGGCATGCGCATCACGAGCACGTCGACGCCGACGTGGATGCCGGTGCGCACGCCGTAGGCGGCGCCGAACTTGGCCATCCAGATGAACAGGTAGATCGTGAGCTCCTGCGCCCACGACAGATCGAGGCCGGCAAGGAACGAGTAGATCGCGCGGAACGGCCCGGACACCATCGACATGCCGTGGGCCTCGAGCCACTTGGCGAAGTCGATCGCGTTGGACGTGCCGTAGCGGTGCAGCACCGCGACGAACACGATCGTCGTGGCCAGCGCGATGAAGGTGGCGATCAGCCACTCCTCGAGATGGTTCAGGAGCCTGTTGACCAAGATCCCCCTCCTGCCACGCGTCGGCAGCCGACAAAGCGACGGCGGCCGGTGGACGGCCGCCGTCGTCGTCGCGTCAGGCCGCGCTCAAATCGACAGCCCCGCCTCGTGCATCAGCTGCTGCACGATCTCCTTGCCGATCTTCTCCTCGGCCTCGGCGTAGATGGGCTTGAGCTTCTGCACCCACGCCTTGCGCTGGTCGGGCGTCAGGTAGTGCAGAGTGGTCCTGCCCGATGCCTTGATCTTTTCCAGCGCGTCCTTGTTCTCGTCGAGCGCGATCGAGTTCGTGTAGTCCGTCGCCTCGTTCATCGCCTTCTCGAGCTGGCCGCGAACGTCAGCCGGCAACCCGTTCCAGAACTTGGTGTTGGTGATCACCGCGTACTGCAGGTGCGCGTGGCTCGACACGGTGATGTGCTTCTGCACCTCGTAGAACTTCTGCGTGTAGTAGTTCGACGGCGTGTTCTCGCAGCCGTCGACGACGCCGGTCTGCAGCGCCTGGTAGACCTCCGAGAAGGCCATGATCTGAGGCAGCGCACCGAGCAGGCGGAGATAGCGGTCGGCGATCTTGGACCCCGAGATGCGGATCTTCAGGCCCTGGAAGTCCGCCGGCATCAGCAGCGGCACGTTGGCCGAGACCATGTGGAAGCCGTTGTCCCAGAAGCCGAGGCCGGTGATGTTCTTGGCTTCGAGTCTCTTGAGCAGGCCCTTGCCGACCGGCCCCTTGACGACCTTGCTGAACTGCGCGTCGTCGGTGAACACCCAGGGCAGGTCGAGCGCCTCGAACTCCGGCACGCCGATCGGGCGGAACTTGGCGGTCGACGGCGCGAGAATCTGCACCGCACCCGAATTCAGCGCGTCCATCTCCTCCTTGTCCTTGTACAGCGTGGAGTTCGGATAGACCTCGACCTTCACGCGGCCGTTGGTGTACTTCTCGGCCAGCTCCTTGAAGCGAAGTGCACCCTTGCCCTTCGGCGTGTCGTTGGTGACGACGTGGCTGAACTTGATGACGATCGGTTGCTGCGCAAAGCTGTTGGTGGTCTGGCTCAGCGCCATGGCACCTGCGACGGACAGGACGGTGCGACGATCCATGTGAGGCTCCTAGTCGGACAGGAAGGGAGTACGAGGGATACGGGCATTCTGCGTCCCGCCGCGGCGTCCGCGTACCGCACAATCCCGGCCCCGGGCCCGGTCGTGGGCGGTGCCCCTGGCAGGACGGGGGACGCGTTGCCAGCCGCCGGGCTGATGGGGCCGAAGGGTCGACGGTGCGACTGCGGGCGGCCATGTTCGTACCAACACACCTGCCTGGCGGGAGCCGCTGACCGCCCGCCAACCCCGGCGCCTTTCGCCCGGTCGTCCGGGCGCGTCGCCGCGCCTACTTCTTGCGCTTGATCATCTCACCGATGATCGCGGTGAACTGCTCCTCGATCTCGTGCTTGAGGAAGTCTTCCGACATCACGACGGAAGCCAACATGCTCGGCACGACCTCGAGCTGGTACACCATCCGCGTGCCGCCTTCGGCCGCGCTGACCGTCATCAGTGAATGCTGCTTCTTCATGCTGCCCTCGATCTGCGTGGAATCGATCGTCGTCTGCGGGTTCAGCACGATCTTGCGCAGGCTGGTGTACGAGAAGCTCAACCCGGCGAACTTCGCCGTGCCTTTCTGCTCGATCGTGAACTGCCGGTCGCCCGGCTTCACGACCGTGCTCTCGCGCACGTTCGGGACCCACTGCGCCATGTGCGGAAAGTCGGTCAGCACGTCCCAGGCGATCTCCTGCGCCACGGGCGCGAACATCTGGGCCTTGACCACGTAGGCATCGCCGTCGCGCGTCACGTCGATGCTGCGGATCGGCGATTGCGCCTGGGCGTTCGCAGCCATCGCGCACGCTGCCAGCGCGAGCCAGCCGAGCACCCGGGCGAGAGCGGTTCGAAGCAGGTAGGGACGGTTTGGCATGACGGGTCCACGGGCAACTCGGTGCGCAAGCATATCGAAAGAGGTGGCCGCGCTGAAGGGCGGCGACCCGGACGGGTCGATCGACGGGCGCCCGAACGCGGCGTCGCTCGTGGGGCTGCCGCTAGCGCTTCTTGTCCGCAGAGAGCGCGCGCGGCGGCGTGTACAGCGGGAAGCCGTTGTAAGGGAAGCGGTTGCGAGCGGCCTGCAGCTTCCAGGTGGGTCGCGCATTGGGCACGCCGCCGTCCACGCGAATGACGCTGCCATTGATGAAACCCGCAGCGGGCGACAGCAGATACACCACCGCCGAGGCCAGCTCCGACTCGGTGCCGAATCGCTGCAAGGGCACCTGGGTCTGCAGGCTGCGCAGCAACGCCTGGTATTCGTCGTCGTAGGTGTCCATGCCCGACGATGCGATCCACCCGGGGGCGACCGCGTTGACGCGAACGCCGGCATGGCCCCACTCGCAGGCGGCCGTCTCGGTGAAGTTGAGCACGCCCCCGCGCGCGGCTCCGGAGTGCCCCATGCCGGGCATGCCACCCCAGATGTCGGCCAGCATGTTCACGATGCTGCCGCCGCGGCGCTCCATCTGCTGCAGGTAGCACTCGCGGGAGAACAGGAACGTGCCGTGCAGGTTGTTGCGCACGACGGCATCCCACCCCTTGAGCGTGATGTCCCGCAGCGGCGCCGGGTACTGCCCGCCGGCGCAGTTGAACAGGCCGTCGATGGCGCCGTGTCGGGCCAGGATCGACCGCACCGTCTCCGCCACCGC
Source organism: Burkholderiaceae bacterium (assembly GCA_035455385.1). GTDB lineage: Bacteria > Pseudomonadota > Gammaproteobacteria > Burkholderiales > Burkholderiaceae_C > JAEUPI01. The sequence goes on along the minus strand of DATIFD010000606.1, from coordinate 8,428 downwards.
GTCCTCCTGCCGCACGTCGCAGCGGTGCACGCTGAGGCGCTGCGAGGTCTCGGGATAGGCGGCGGCGATCTCGCCCGCCACGGTGTGCAGCTTCTCGATCGTGCGGCCCACCAGGGCCAACCCTGCGCCGAGGCTGGCGAGTTCGTGCGCGGTGCAACGCCCCAGTCCGCTGCCGGCACCCGTCACGACGACGGTCTTGCCGTCGAACAGGCCCGGCCGGAAGACGGAGCGGTAGCGTTCGCTGGAAGAGGGTGGCGTCGTCTCGTGCGGCATGGGATCCTCGCTCGCGCCAGCAGGGCCGGGGCGCCGGGTCAGTGCTTCAGCAATTCGCCGGCGATGATCACCTTGCGGACCTCGGTGGTGCCAGCGCCGATCTCCAGCAGCTTGATCGAGCGGTACAGCCGGTTGACCTCGGACTCCCAGATGTACCCGGCGCCGCCGTGGATCTGCACGGCCTCGTCGAGCACCCGATTCATCGTCTGCGCGGCATGCATCACCGACGCCGCCGTGATCTTGTGGATCTCGCCGCGCCCGGCCTCGCCCCGTTCGGCGATCGCGCTGGCCGCGCGCAACGCCTGATAGGTGAACACGCGCATCGACTCGACCCAGACGTACATCGTGGCCAGCTTGTCCTGGATCATCTGGAAGCTCGCGATCGGCCTCTTGAACTGCTCGCGCGTGCGCGCGTAGTCGATCGACAGCTGCAGCGCCCGTTCGGCGATGCCCAGGCACAACGGTGCGACCATCGCACGCTCGAGGTCCAGGCCGCTCATCACGACCTTGACGCCCTCGTTCTCTTCGCCGAGCCGGTTGGCCACCGGCACGCGGCAGTCGTCGAACACCAGCTCACCGGTCGGGCTGCCGCGAAAGCCCATCTTCGACAGCTTCTGCGCGACCCGGAAGCCGGGGAACGAGCGCTCGACGATGAAAGCCGAGATGCCCTGCGAGCCGCGCTGCGGATCGGTCTTCGCGTACACCAGCAGCACATCGGCCACCGGCCCGTTGGTGATGTACAGCTTGGTGCCGTTGAGCCGGTAGCAGTCACCGTCGCGCGTGGCCGTCGTGCGCATCGACCCGAGCGCATCGGAACCCGCGCCGGGTTCGGTCAGCCCGAGCGCGCCGACCGCCTTGCCGCTGCACAGCGGCGGCGCGTACTGCTCGAGTTGCGACGGCGTCGCGTTGCGCAGGATGTTGTGCAGGCACAGGTTCTCGTGCGCGACCCAGCTCAACGCCAGCGCGTGGTTCCAGCGCGCGACCGCCTGCAGGACGAGTCCGCTCGTGAACAGGTCGGCCCCGGCGCCGCCGAGCGCGGGCGGTGCCGTGACGCCGAAATAGCCGTTGGCACCGATCAGGCGAAAGGCGTCGGGCGGCCACCACTCCTCGTCGTCCATGCGCTTGGCAAGCGGATACAGCTCGGCGCGCGCAAAGCGGTCTGCCTGGTCGAGCACCTCGGCTTCGAGGGTCGTCAGTCCGCTGAAGATCTGCGCCGCGCCGAGGGTGGCAGTGGATTCGCTTCCGGGCATCGTTGTGGCGCACCACGCGCCGCACCCGAGGGCTACTTCTGTGCCGCCAGCCAGATCTTGTCGGTGGTGGCGCCGCTCGGCATCTTGGTGATCACCGGGTCGCTCTTGCCCTTCATCAGCGTGTCGACGGTGCGCTGGTACGCCTTCATGTCGAGCTGGCCGGTCTTGCCGGTGCCGACGAGCTTGGCGATCTCGCCCATCATGCGCGTCTGGTGCTTCGCGGTCTGCGCACCGGAGGCGTCGTTCTTCAGCACGATCTTCACCGCGTCGGCCTGGTTCTTCACCGCGTCGTCCCAGCCCTTCATGCTGGCCTTGACGAAGCGGGCGAGCTTCTCGGACATCTTCGGATCGGAGAGGTTCTTCTCCAGCGTGTACAGGCCGTCCTCGAGCGTCGCGACGCCCTGGTCCTCGTACTTGAAGACCGTCAGCTGCTCGGGCTTCATGCCGGCGTCGATCAGCTGCCAGTACTCGTTGTAGGTCATCGTGCTGATGCAGTCGGCCTGCTTCTGCAGCAGCGGGTCGACGTTGAAGCCCTGCTTGAGCACCTTGACGCCGTCGGCGCCGCCGGTGGTCTTGAGCCCGAGCTTGTCCATCCAGCTGAGGAACGGGTACTCATTGCCGCTGAACCAGACGCCGAGCGTCTTGCCCTTGAAGTCGGCGGGGCTCTTGATGCCGCTGTCGTTGCGGCAGGTGAGCTGCATGCCCGAGCGCTGGAACACCTGCGCGATGTTGACCAGCGGCACGCCCTTCTCGCGGGTGGCCAGGGCAGACGGCATCCAGTCGACCACCACGTCGGCGCCGCCGCCGGCGATCACCTGGCTGGGGTTGATGTCGGGGCCGCCGGCCTTGATGGTCACGTCGAGACCGACGTCCTTGTAGTAGCCCTTGTCCTTGGCCACGTAGTAGCCGGCGAACTGGGCCTGCGTGACCCACTTCAACTGCAGCGTCAGCTTGTCTTGCGCGTGCGCGCCGGCGGCCAGCGCCATTGCCAGCAACGGCAGCAGTCTGGCCATCTTCTTGATCGTCATGGAGCTCCTCCTCGGGGGTTGGGCGGGTGAGAATGGGTTGGTCAGGCCCGATAACTAGCGTGCCAGAAAGTCATCACGCGTTCCACTAGGGCAATCAACCCGTAGAACAGGGAGCCGGCCAGCGCCGCGAGCGCGATCGCGGCCCAGACCACGTCGACGTTCATGCGCGCCACCTCGGCGCTGATGCGAAAGCCCAGGCCGTAGATCGGCGAACCGAAGAACTCGGCCACGATGGCCGAGATCAGCGCCAGCGTCGAGTTGATCTTCAGCGCGTTGAACACGAACGGCAGCGCGCTGGGCAGCCGCAGCTTCAACAGCGTGGCGGCGTGGCCGGCACCGTAGGTGCGCATCAGGTCGCGGTGCATCGCATCGACCGAGGACAGGCCGGCGAGCGTGTTCACCAGCATCGGGAAGAAGGTGACGATCGCCGCCACCGCGGCCTTGCTCTCCCAGTCGAAGCCGAACCACATCACCATGATCGGCGCGATGCCGACGATCGGCACCGCGCCGGCCAGGCCGGCCAGCGGCAGCAGGCCGCGCTGGATCAGCCGGTAGCGGTCGGCCAGCAGCGCGACGCCGAAGCCCGCGCCGCAGCCGGTGCAATAGCCGGCCAGCACCGAGATCGCGGTCTGCTTGAAGTCGGGCCACAGCACGTTCCAGCGCGCCGACAGGGCCTCGCCCACCGCCCGCGGCGCCGGCAGCAGCACGCGCGGCACCTCCCAGCCGACGACCAGGATCTCCCACAGGTACAGCATCGCCAGCCCGAAAGCCGCCGGCGCCAGCAGGCTCAGCATGCGGCCCTGCAGCTGCGCCAGGCGGCCGAGCACGAACCACAACAGCACCACCCAGCCGGCCAGCGCGATCCAGACGCCGGCCGCGTCGGTGCCATGCGGCTGGTCGCCCTGCACGCGGCCGAGCAGGCCGGCCGCCAGCGCGACCAGCAGCAGCAGGCCCAACGCGGTGGTCAAGTGGCGCCGCATCATGCCGCCGCGGCTCCCATCAGGCGGCCGACGATGCGCTGCACGCCGCCGACGACGGCCACCAGCGCCACGCCGAGCAGCGAGGCCATCAGCAGCGCCGACCAGATCTGGATCGTCTGCCCGAAGTACGAGCCCGACAGCAGCCGCGCACCGAGTCCGGCCTGCGCACCGGTGGGCAGCTCGCCGACGATGGCGCCGATCAGGCTGGTGGCGATCGCGACCTTGGCGCTGGCGAACAGGAACGGCACTGCCGCCGGCAGCCTCAGCTTGACGAGCCGCTGAGCGGCGCTCGCGCTCCAGGTGCGCATCAGGTCGAGCTGCAGCACCTCGGGCGAGCGCAGGCCCTTGACCATGCCGATGGCCACCGGAAAGAAGCACAGGTACATCGAGATCACCGCCTTGCTGACCAGCGGCGGGTAGCCGAGGCTGCCCAGCACCACCACCACCATCGGCGCGATCGCCAGGATCGGGATGGTCTGCGACGCGATGATCCACGGCAGCAGCCCGCGGTCGAGCACGCGGCTGTGCACCACGCCGATGGCGATCAGCACGCCCAGCACCATGCCGAGCGCAAATCCGAGCAGCGTGGCCGACAGCGTGACGCCGGCGTGGAACACCAGGCTGCGCGGGCTGTCGACGTCGGTGCCGAACACGCTCGCCCACCAGTCGATCGCAATCTGGTGCGGCGCCGGCAGCACCGGCCGCTCCATCGACCAGGCGGCGCCGACCAGTTCGCGCGCACCCCACGGGCTGCCGATGCCGTTCAGCCGCTCGATCACCTGCGGCGCGTTGAGCCAAACCGCGGCGCCGTACCAGGCCACCAGCAGCACGCCCACGACCAGGGTTACCGGGCCGACGGCGCGCAGGTCAATCCTCATAGCTGTGGCCGGAGCGCAGCGCGGCGCGCACGCGGTGGGCGATCTCGGCGAACGCCATCGTCTCGCGGACGTCGAGCCCGCGGTTGGCCGGCAGGTGGCTGTCGATCACGTCGATGATGCGGCCCGGCCGCGGGCTCATCACGACGATCCGCTTGGACAGGAACACCGCCTCCGAGATCGAGTGGGTGACGAACACCACCGTCTTGCCGGTCCGCTCCCACAGGCGCAACAGCTGGTCGTTCAGGTGGTCGCGCGTGATCTCGTCGAGCGCACCGAACGGCTCGTCCATCAGCAGCAGCTTCGGCTCGAACGCCAGCGCGCGCGCGATCGACACGCGCTGCTGCATGCCGCCCGACAGCTGCCACGGAAACTTCTTCTCGAAGCCCTTGAGCCCGACCAGCTCGAGCTGCTGGGCGGCGCGCGCGTGGCGCTCTTCGGCTGGCAGCCCCATGATCTCGAGCGGCAGCATCACGTTGCGCATCACGTTGCGCCACGGGTACAGCGCCGCGGCCTGGAACACGTAGCCATAGGCGCGGTCGAGCCGCGCCTGGCCCGGCGAGACGCCGTTGACGGTGAGGCTGCCCGAAGTCGGACGCTCCAGGTCGGCGATCGCGCGCATCAGCGTGGTCTTGCCGCAGCCCGACGGCCCGATGAACGAGACGAATTCGCCGCGTTCGATGGTGAGGTCCACCGCCGACAGGGCCGTCACCGGCCCGTCGGGGGTCTCGAAGACGAGCGAGAGGTTCTTCGCTTGGACGGCGGGTTGGCTCAATAGCGCACCCTTGGCGCTGCGCGCCTTCCCGCCGAGCGGGAGCATTCGCGCTTGGGGCGGCCCGGCGCGCTCATCCTTTCGCGACACCCGCGCGCTCGAGCATCGCGTGCAGCAGCACGTTGGCCCCGGCGGTGATGTGCTCGGGCTTGGCGTCTTCGATCTCGTTGTGGCTGATGCCGTCCTTGCAGGGAATGAAGATCATGCCCGCGGGCGCCAGGCGCGCCATGTAGACCGCGTCGTGGCCGGCACCGGACACCGCCGGCATGTTCGAGTAGCCCAGCTTCTTCGCGGCGCGCGCGACGGCGTCGACGCATTCGGCGTGGAACGGCTGCGCCGGGTAGGCGGAGACCTGCTCGATCGTGATCGGCAGCCCGGTGTCGGCGGTCAGCTTGGCGGCCACGGCGCGGATGTCGGCGTCCATCGCGTCGCACAGCGCATCGGTCGCGTTGCGCAGGTCGATCGAGAACTTCACGCGCCCCGGGATCACGTTGCGGCTGTTCGGGTGCACCTGCACCATGCCGACCGTGCCGCGGCCGTGCGGCGGGTGGCGGTGCGCGCAGGCCACCACTTCCTGCATCAGCCGCGTCGCCACCTGCAGCGCATCCTTGCGCAGCGCCATCGGCGTCGGCCCGGCATGCGCCTCCATGCCGGTGACCACGCAGTCGTACCAGCGGATGCCGAGCACGCCGGTGACCACGCCGATCGTCTTGTCGTTGTCCTCGAGCACCGGCCCCTGCTCGATGTGGGTCTCGAAATAGCAGCCGATCGGGTGCGCGCCCGGCTCCTCCGGGCCGACGTAGCCGATGCGCTCGAGCTCGCCCTTGACCGTCTTGCCCTCGGTGTCCTTGGCGGCGTAGGCGTGCTCGAGCGTGAACGCCTTGGCGAACACGCCCGAGCCCATCATCACCGGCACGAACCGCGAGCCTTCTTCGTTGGTCCAGAACGCCACCTCGATCGGCGCCTCGGTCTCGATGCCGTGGTCGTTGAGCGTGCGCACCACCTCGAGCCCGGCGAGCACGCCGTAGTTGCCGTCGAACTTGCCGCCGGTGGGCTGTGTGTCGATATGGCTGCCGGTGACCACCGGCGGCAGGCTGTTGTCGCGCCCCGGCCGGCGCATGAAGCCGTTGCCGATCTTGTCGATCGTCACCGTCATGCCGGCGGCACGCGCCCAGCCGGTGACGAGGTCGCGCCCCTGCTTGTCGAGGTCGGTCAGCGTCAGGCGGCAGACGCCGCCCTTGGGCGTGGCGCCGATCTTGGCGAGGTCCATCAGCGCGCCCCACAGGCGGTTGCCGTCGACGCGCAGTTCGTCGATCTTCGTCTTGACTTTGGTGTCCATGGTTGACTCCATCGAGCGCAGCGGGAAGGGATCACACGGTCGTCATTGGCGTGGCACCGCGGTGGGTGCCAGGGCCTTGGTGCGCTTGTCGACCGCGTTGAAGTTGGCGCCGAAGGCGGGCCGCTTGACGAAGCGGCCGGCGCCCTGGGTGGCGCGCAGGTCGCCGTTGGCGTAGACGACCAGGCCCCGGCTCACCGTGTGGCTGGGCACGCCGCGCACCCTGCGGCCCTCGAACACGTTGAAGTCGAGCTTCGAGCGGTGCGTCTTGGCCGAGATCGTCTTCGTGCCCAACGGGTCCCACAGCACGAGGTCGGCGTCGGCGCCTTCGACGATCGCCCCCTTGCGCGGGTAGATGTTGAACAGCTTGGCGCAGTTGGCCGACGTGACGGCGACGAACTCGCTGGGCGTCAGCCTGCCGGTGTTGACGCCGGCATCCCAGATCACGGCCAGACGCTCCTCGACGCCGCCGCAGCCGTTGGGGATCTGCGTGAAGCTGTTGCGCCCGGCGGCCTTCTGCGGCGCGCAGAAGGTGCAGTGGTCGGTGGCGGTGGTGTGCAGCTGCCCCGATTGCAGACCGCGCCACAGCGCCTCCTGGTGGCCCTTGGGCCGGAACGGCGGGCTCATCACGTAGGCGGCCGCGGTGGCGAAGTCGGGATGGCGGTACACGCTGTCGTCGATCAGCAGGTGGCCGGCCAGCACCTCGCCGTACACGCGCTGGCCGCGCGCGCGGGCGCGCGCGATCGCGTCGGCCGCCTCGATGCAGCTGACGTGCACGATGTAGATCGGCACGCCGAGCACGTCGGCGATCGCGATGGCGCGGTTGGCGGCTTCGCCTTCCACCATCGGCGGACGCGACAGCGGGTGGCCTTCGGGGCCGGTGATGCCCATCTTGAGCACCTCCTGCTGCAGCAGGAACACCAGCTCGCCGTTCTCGGCGTGCACGGTGGGCATGGCGCCGAGCTCCAGCGCGCGCTTGAAGCTGTTCACCAGCGTCTCGTCGTCGCACATGATGGCGTTCTTGTAGGCCATGAAGTGCTTGAAGCTGTTGACGCCTTCTTCCTGCACCAGCTTGCCCATGTCGGCGTGCACCGAGTCGCTCCACCAGGTGACCGCGACGTGGAAGCCGTAGTCGGCGGCGGCCTTCTCGGCCCAGCCGCGCCAGGTGCGGAACGCGTCCATCAGCGGCTGCTTCGGATCGGGGATCACGAAATCGATGATCGACGTGGTGCCGCCGGCCAGCGCGGCGGCGGTGCCGGTGAAGAAGTCGTCGACGGCCACCGTGCCCATGAACGGCAGCTGCATGTGGGTGTGCGGGTCGATGCCGCCGGGCATCACGTATTGCCCGCCGGCATCGAGCGTCTGCGTGCCGGCCGGCGCCTGCGCGGCCGCGGCAGCGCCCACGGCGGCCACCTTGCCGGCCACGCACAGCACATCGGCCGCGAACTCGCGGTCGGCGTTGACCACCGTGCCGCCGCGGATCAGAAGGGAGTTGCTCATGCTGGGATCTCCTGTCGTCGTCGGGCCCTGCGAATCTCAGCCCGCCCGCATCGGGTTGTTCGGGTGGGTCGTCCAGGGGCCATAGTCTGCACTCACCGGCACGCCGGTGCGAGCGTCGAGCTGCCCGGGCGGCAGCTGCCGCATCGTGATGCAGCCGGGCACCGGGCACACCGAGGTGCACAGGTTGCAGCCCACGCACTCGGCCTCCACCACCTCGAAGTGGCGGACGCCGTTCTTCATCGACGTGATCGCCTGGTGCGACGTGTCCTCGCAGGCGACGTGGCAGCGCCCGCACTGGATGCACAGGGCCTGGTCGATCACCGCCTTCTCGGTGTAGTTCAGGTTCAGGTTCTGCCAGTCGGTCACCGACCCGATGGCCTTGCCCTGGAATGCCGACACCGCCCGGTAGCCGTG
>DATIFD010000605.1:0-4799 GCA_035455385.1 Burkholderiaceae bacterium | reverse complement strand
CACGCCGCCGTGCGGCGCGGTGCCCGCCAGGTTCGCGTGCTTGAACACGTCGGAGCAGCGGTCCACCCCCGGGCCCTTGCCATACCAGATGCCGAACACGCCGTCGTACTTCTTGTTGGCCTTGTCGAACTCGAGCTGCTGCGTGCCCCAGATCGCGGTGGCCGCCAGCTCCTCGTTGACACCGGGCTGGAAAACCACGTGGTTGGCCGCCAGGTGCTTGCGCGCCGACCACAGCGCCTGGTCGTAGCCGCCGAGCGGCGAGCCGCGGTAGCCGCTGACGAAGCCGGCGGTGTTGAGGCCCGCCTTCGCGTCGCGCACGCGCTGCAGCATCGGCAGGCGCACCAGCGCCTGGATGCCGCTCATGAACGCGCGGCCGCTCTCGAGCGCGTACTTGTCGTCGAGCGTGACGCTCTCCAGGGCCTTGCGGATCGACTCGGGCAGCGGGGCGTTCATCGGGGCAGCTCCTGCGGCGGCGGGCCGCATGGCGGAGCGAGAAGTGTAAGAGCGCGCTCGCCGGAAGTCTTTTCTTTTGATGCCCGCAGGGCGATACTTTGCGCAACGATCTTTCTCTTTCTATGCACCCCAAGGAAAGAAACGCGCGCAGCGGCGGCACGCTGAAGCGACGTTCGAGCGCGCGAGGTGCGCCCGGCGCGTCATCGCGCGCCGGCGACGCGACGGGCGACGACGCCCACGGCCCCGGCCTCGACCGCTACGACATCGCGATCCTGGCCGAGCTGCAGCGCGACGCGCGGCTTTCCAACGCCGAGCTGGCGTCGCGCATCGGGCTGTCGGCCGCGCCCACCTGGCGGCGCGTCAAGTGGCTCGAGCGGCAGCGCTACATCACCGGCTACCACGCCGAGCTCGACCGCCGCCGCGTCGGCCTGGGCGTGCTGGCCTTCGTGCGCGTCGACGCCGAGCGCAACAACGCGGCCGCGACGCGCGCGCTCGAGGAGGCGATCCGCGCGCTGCCCGAGGTGGTGGCCTGCCACTACATCAGCGGCGCCGGCACCTTCGAGCTGCACGTGGTCGTCACCGACCTCGACGCCTACTCGCGCTGGGCGCGCGACACGCTGTTCAAGCTGCCCAACGTCAAGGACATCCACACCAGCTTCTCGCTCGGTGAGGTGAAGTCCGGCGCCGCGCTGCCGCTGTCGCACCTGGGCGGCTGACGCGCAGCGCGGGTCGGCCCCGTGCCGACGGCGGCGCAAATGCACGCGGCAGGGCAGCCTGCCTGCGGCACCTGCCTCAAGTTGCCTGCCGCGGCGTCGATAGCGGGTCTGATGGAACCCCGGCCTTCGTTGCGCGAACGCGTGGCCAGCGTCCTGCTCGGTCACGACAAGGCGCTGCGCGTGCGCACGTCGATGACGCTGACCTCGCTGGTCACTTACCTGCTGTTCGCCGCGGTACAGCACGGCGAGGTGATGCTCGGGCTGCTCGACGCCGCCGAGTCGAACTGGCTGACCGCATTCAACCTGACCGGCGCGCTCGGCTTCCTTGCCCTGGTGCGCAGCGGGCTGTCGCTGCGGCTGGTGCCGCCCGAACCGTCGCTGACGATGCCGCAGATGGTGTTCGCGATCGTCAGCATCAGCTGGTCGTATGCGATCACCGGACCGGCGCGCGGCGGGGTGATCTCGATCATGATCCTGGTGATCACGTTCGGCATGTTCATCCTGCAGCCGCGGCAGGCGCGGTCGCTGGCGATGCTGGCCGTGGTGCTGCTGGCAGCGGTGATGCTGTGGCGCGCGCGAACGTCGCCGGTGCGCTATCCCCCGCGCGTCGAGGCCATCCACTTCCTGTTCGTCGCCGTGGTGCTGGGCGGCACGTCGAGCCTGGCCATCCGCCTGGGACGGCTGCGGGCCCGGCTGGCGGCGCAGAAGAACGAGCTGGCCGACGCGCTGGCGCTGAACCGCGAGCTCGCCACCCGCGACGCGCTGACCGGCCTGCTCAACCGCCGCGCGATGGTCGAGCTGATGGCACGCGAGCACCCGCGCATCGAGCGCGGACAGGGGCCGCTGGCGATCGCGCTGCTCGACATCGACTGGTTCAAGCGCATCAACGACAGCCTCGGCCACGGCGCCGGCGACGAGGTGCTGCGGCGCTTTGCCGCGGTGCTCAAGGCGCAGCTGCGCGCCGCCGACGCGGTGGCGCGCTGGGGCGGCGAGGAATTCCTGCTGCTGATGCCGGGCACGCACGCCGACGACGCGCGCGGGGTGCTCGAGCGCCTGCGGCACGAGGTGTGCACCGGCGACGCGCTCGACGGCATCGCGCCGGGGCTGAAGGTCAGCTTCTCGGCCGGCGTGGTCGAGGTGGCCGAGGGCGAGTCGCAGGATGCCGCGATCGACCGCGCCGACCGCGCGCTGTACCGCGCCAAGCAAGGCGGCCGCAACCGGGTCGAAGCAGCCGCGTCCGAGCAGGCGGGCGAGTGCTGCGACGCCCCAGCGTCGCACCCCTAAGCGAACACCGCGGATCCGGCTTTGCCGGTCCGCTGGTGTTGCCACCTTGAGGGGGAGGCGGCTGCCAGGTCGCTTCGGGGGTGGGTCAGTTCCGCGGCCACAGCGCCCAGACGCGCAGCGGCTGCTTCATGCGCCCGGCGAGCACCTCGGCCTGCGGGCCCCAGCCCCAGAAGTAGTCGATGCGCACGGCGCCGCTGATCGCGCTGCCGGTGTCTTGCGCCATCACCACGCGCCGCAACGGCAGCGCGGTCATCGGCTCGGTGGTGTCGAGCCACAGCACGGTGCCGTACGGCACCGCCAGCGGATCCACCGCCACCGAGCGCGCCGGCGTCAGCGGCACGCCCTGCGCGCCGCGCGGGCCCACCGATTCGTCGGGCAGCGGCTCCTCGCGAAAGAACACCACGCGCGGGTTGCTCCACACCAGCTCGTTGACGCGCGCGGGATAGCGCCGCGCCCAGTCGCGGATCGCCGGCCACGACGCCTCGTCGGTGCGCAGCTCGCCCTGGTCGACCAGCCAGCGGCCGACCGACTTGTAGGCGTGGTCGTTGGCGCCGGCGTACGAGATGCGCAGCGTGCGCTGGCGGCCGTCGGGCTCGGTGATGCGCAGCCGCCCCGAGCCCTGCACCTGCACCAGCAGCGCGTCGAGCGGATCGGCGACGAAGGCGATCTCGTAGCCGCGCACGCTGGCGCGCGCCGCCGGCACGGTGTCGAGCTGCGCGCGCGTCCACCACGGCTTGCGGGTGGCCAGGTCCGCCGGCGGGCGCAGCAGCGCGACCTGCTGCGCGCCGCGCGGCACGCGGCTGGCGGCCAGCAATGGCTCGAAGTACCCGGTGGCCAGCCCCTGGGCCTGGCCGTCGAGGGTCTCCACGCGGTACGGCTGCAGCGTACGCTGAAGAAAGTCGCGCGCCTGCGCGTCGTCGGCGGGCTGCAGCACGCGCGCCAGCGTGCACACCGAGGCCCAGCCATCGGCCGGCTTGGCGCAGCCGGCCAGCAGCGCCGGCCACAGCTCGCGCGTGCGGTCGTCGTCGAAGCCGGGCAGGTCGCTCCACGGCACCGGCACCCAGCGCGCGCGGGCGCGCACGATGGGCGACGGCGGTGGCGCGGCGGCAGAGCGCGCCACCGTGGCGGCCGCCGGCGGCGCGGGCTCGGCGCAGCCCCCGACGATCCCTAGAATCGCCGCCACCAGCGCGCCGCGCATGCAGCGCGTGGTGAGCCGGCCGCTTCGCACGCACCGCGCGCGACGGCCCGGCAACGAACGCCTAGCCATGTGGGTCATCGTTCTCGAAATGCTGGCGGCGCTGGCGCTGCTGTTGTTCCTCGTCTGGTGGACGATGTTCTCCGGCCGCCGGCGCGGCGAACGGCACGACGATCGGCACGACCGTCAATGAAGCGCCGCCGGATCGGCGAGCACGAACTCCGGCACCGGCGCCTCGAACCAGTGGGCATCGTGGGTGATGCAGACGTAGTGGCCACGCATCGTGCCCATCGGCGTGGCGATCTGCGCCCAGCTCGAGTACTCGAAGCTCTCGCCCGGGTTCAACAGCGGCTGGTGGCCGACCAGGCCCAGGCCGCGCACCTCCTGCACCTGCCCGTGGTGATCGGTGATCCACCAGTGCCGCGCGATCAGCTGCGCGGGCGTGTCGCCGGTGTTGGTGATGGTGATCGTGTACGCGTACGCGTACTGATCCTTGGCGGCATCGGTCTGTTCGGGCAACGGCCGTACCGCGACCTTGCAGGTGAGCTCGGGCCTGGACATGCGGCATTCTAGGCAGCAGCGACGCAGCGCCTGCGACAATGTTGCGCGCGCCCGCACCCGCCGCGTGACGCCGCCGCCATGACCCACCGCATCGCCCCCAGCATCCTGTCGGCCGACTTTGCGCGGCTCGGCGACGAAGTGCGTGCGGTCATCGCCGCGGGCGCCGACTGGATCCACTTCGACGTGATGGACAACCACTACGTGCCGAACCTGACGTTCGGCCCGATGGTGTGCGAGGCGCTGCGCAAGCACGCGGTGCGCGCCGGCGGCGAGCGCGTGCCGATCGACGTCCACCTGATGGTGCAGCCGGTCGACGCGCTGGCGCAGGCGTTCGCCAAGGCGGGCGCCGACTGGATCAGCTTCCATCCCGACGCCAGCACGCACGTCGACCGCACGCTGCAGCTGATCCACGACGCCGGCTGCAAGGCCGGGCTGGTGTTCAACCCGGCCGCGCCGATCGACGGCCTGGAGTGGGTGCTCGACAAGGTCGACCTGCTGCTGGTGATGAGCGTGAACCCGGGCTTCGGCGGGCAGAGCTTCATCGACTCGGCATTGGCCAAGATCGAGCGCCTGCGCCGGATCATCGACGC
>DATIFD010000604.1:0-8806 GCA_035455385.1 Burkholderiaceae bacterium | reverse complement strand
CGTGGCTCTGCAATCCGGCCGGATTGACAAAACTGGCAAGCTGAACCGTCCCGACCTGGGTACTGCTCGCCTGGCCCTGCGTTTTCACCGTCACCGTGCCGTCGGCGCCGATGGTGATCGACTGGGTACTGGGCGGTATGGTCACCGAGGGCTGGAGCCGGTATCCGGAGGAGGTCGTCATTTGCCCCTGCGCGTCAAGGTGAAACGACCCGTCCCGGGTATAGGCCGTGGTGCCGTCCGGCATCTGGATCTGGAAGAAGCCGTTGCCCTTGATGGCCAGGTCGAGCGTGTTGCTGGTCTGCTGCAGATTGCCCTGCGAGAAATTGCGCGACAGCGACACCGGCCGCACGCCCAGGCCCACCTGGAGTCCGGTGGGCAGCTGGGTCTGCTCGGAGCTGTTGGCACCGGCCTGGCGCAGGTTCTGGTACATCAGATCCTCGAACACCGCATGGCCGCGCTTGAAGCCGTTGGTGCCGACGTTGGCCAGGTTGTTGGCAATGGTGTCCAGCTGCGTCTGCTGGGCTTCCATGCCGGTCTTGCTGATCCAAAGCGAACGCATCATGGCAACGGCTCCACGGAAGTTTGGAGCCATGATCGGCGCCACTTGAGGCCGGCGAAGCCGCGATAAGGGCCACACAGACGGCCATTTCTTCGCCACCGGCCGGGGGGTACCGTGTGGATCTTCGACGCCCGCGTGGCGTCGTGTGGCTCCTGCCCGGCGATGCGCGGGGGCTGCCGCCTGCGGCGCGCGCGTTCGCGGCGCGCGGGCTCGCGGCGCGCGACCGAGGGATCGGCGCCGCGCGTCAGCTGTTGGACAACAGCTTGGCCGCCGACTGCTCCTTGTCCTGTGCCGTGCGCACCATCTTCATCTGCTGCTCGAACTGGCGAGCCGCGGCGATCATCGCGATCATGGTCTCGATGGCGCTGACGTTGCTGCCCTCGAGCGCGCCGTCCTGCAGGCGGGCATCGGGGTCGGCCGGCAGGTCTCCGTCGACGGCGCGAAACAGGCCGTCCTCGCCGCGCTGCAGCGGCGCCTCCGGGGTCACCAGCTTGAGCTTGCCCACCGCCTGCGCCTTGCCCTGGCCGACGGCGGCGGTGATGGTGCCGTCGGGCGCGACTTGCAGCTGCGCGTTCTGCGGCAGCGTGATCGGCCCGCCGTCGCCGAGCACCGTGAGGCCGGTCTTGGTGACCAGCAGCCCGTCGGCGCCGACGTCGAGCGAGCCCGCACGCGTGTAGGCCTCGGTGCCGTCCAGCCCCTGCACGGCGAGCCAGGCGTTGCCCTGCATCGCGACGTCGAGGTTGCGCCCGGTGGGCTGCGCCGCGCCAGGCTCGGCGTTGTAGCCGGGCGTGGACTCCAGCGCGTAGACGCGCGTGCTGGCGCCTTGTCCGAGCACCGGCACCGCCCGGAACGCCGTCATCTCGGCACGGAAGCCCGGGGTCGACGCGTTGGCCAGGTTGTGCGCCAGCGCGTCCTGCCGCTGCATCGTCGCCTTCGCCCCGGCCATCGACAGATAGATCATGCGGTCCATGGCATCTCCCGGTTAGCTGTGCGGTGCAATCGACGCGATGCGCCCCATCCAAGCGGCCACCGGGCCCCTTCGGGGGCGGGTCATCACCGCATATTGACCAAGGTCTGCAGGATCTGGTCGACGGTCTTGATCGTCTGCGCATTGGCCTGGTAGATGCGCTGCGCGGTGATCATGTTCACCAGCTCGGCGGTGAGGTCGACGTTGCTTTCCTCCAGCGCGCCGGCCTGCAGCACACCGAGGTTGCCGTTGCCCGGCGTGCCGAGCACCGGGTCGCCCGAGGTGAACGTGCGGCCCAAGGTGTTGCCGCCCAGCGGCTGCAGCCCTTGCGGGTTGCGGAAGGTGGCGACCTCGATCTGCCCGGCCGGCTGCGACTGGCCGTTGGAGTAGCGCGCCATCACGATGCCGTTGCTCTCGATGCTGATGCTGTTGAGCTGCCCCGGGGCGTAGCCGTTCTGCGTCATGTTGGTGACGCCGAATCCGGTGCCGTACTGCGTGGCATTGGTTACGTCGAGCTGGATGTTAGGGATCGGCAGCGTCGTGGCGCCCGCGGCGTTGGTGGACGCCGGGATGTTCACCGTCACCGGCGCGGTGGGCGACGTCGGCGCCGAGCCGTTGGCGGGGAAGGTGATCGTCGTCACCGGCAGTGGCGCGGCCGTGGTGCCGCCCACCGTGGTGCCGTTGGCCGTGAGGAACACGTTCCAGGTGTCGGTGCCCGACTTCTGGAAGTAGTAGGTCAGCGCCACGTCCTGACCCTTGTCGTCGTAGACCGTCATCGACGTGGCGTTGTTGTAGGTGGTGGGATCGGCGTAGTTGATCGCCGCGCCCGAGGTCGGCGCGGTGACGGCCAGCCGCGAGTCGAGGTTGAACTCCATCGTGATCTGGCTGGTCACCTGCGGATTGATGCCTTGCGTCGGCAGTTGCAGCGCGGTGGCCGCGCCGGGCTGGATGATGCCGTTGCCGCTGGCCGGATAGCCGAGCAGTCGCAGGTTCTCGTTGTTGATGATGTAGCCGTCGCGATCGATCTTGAACTGCCCGTTGCGCGAGTACACGATCGGGCTGTTGCCGTCGGTGAGCTGGAAGAAACCGGCGCCGTTGATCGCCAGGTCCATCGGATTCTCGGTGGTCAGGATGTTGCCCTGCGTGAACTGCTGCGATACCGCCGACAGGTTGACCCCGATGCCTATCTGGCTCGTGCCGGCGCCGTTGAGCGCGGCGGCATAGACGTCGGAGAACTCGGCGCGCGACGACTTGAAGCCGTAGGTGGCCGAGTTGGCGATGTTGTTGCCGATCACCTCGAGGCTCTTGGCGGTGGCGTTGAGGCCGGACAGGCCTTGCTGGAAGCTCATGGATGCTCCTTTCGGATGCGCGCAGGGGGAATCGGGATCAATCGAAGGCCTTGACCTGGTCGTACGTGACCAGTCCGGCGTTGGCGAGTTCGAGCACGAGGCCGGTCGAGCCGGCGCTCACGGCATCGACGCGGTCGCGCGTGAAGGTGGTGGCGCCCACCGGCGTGGCGCCCAGCGTGGCGGTGATGCGGAAGCTGGCGGCGTTGGCTGCGTTGACGCCCGCCGGCGGCGTCCAGTCGAAGGTGTGCCGGCCGCTGGCCATCGCGCCGAGGTCGCTGGAGTCGATCACGCGGCCGCTGGCGTCGAGCACCTCGAGCGTCACGTGGTCGGCCTGCGACGCGAGCTCGAAGCCGCCGCGGCCGACGCCGTCGGCATCGGCGACCAGGCGGTTGCCCTCGATCAGCACGTCGCGCCCGACCAGCGCGGCGCCGCCGAGCGCCTGCAGCTGCGCGAACTGCGAGTTCAAGCCCTGCACGGTGGTGTTGAGCTTGTCGATGCCGCTCACCGTCTGGATCTGCGCCATCTGCGTCGTCACCTGCGCGTTGTCCATCGGGTTGAGCGGGTCCTGGTTCTGCATCTGCGCCACCAGCAGCTTGAGGAAACGGTCTTCGGTGGCGGAGGCGCTGTTGGTCAGCGTCGGCGCGGCGGCGATGGTCGACTGGGTGCTGGACTGGACGGCGGTGGTCATCGCGTCGCTCCTCACTGACCGAGCTGCAGCGTCTTCAGCAGCAGGCTCTTGGCGGTGTTCATCACTTCGATGTTGTTCTGGTACGAGCGCGAGGCCGAGATCATGTTGACCATCTCCTCGACCGGATTGACGTTGCTGTAGGTCACGTAGCCCTGCGCGTCGGCAGCCGGGTTCTTGGGGTCGTGCACACGGCGGCCGGGCGTGTTGTCTTCGGTGACCGTGCTGACGCGCACACCGGCGGCGGCCACCTCGCCCATCAGCTGGGTCTGGAACACCACCTGGCGCGCCTTGTAGGCCTGGCCGTCGGGGCCGGCCACGGTGTCGGCGTTGGCCAGGTTGGACGCCACCACGTTGAGCCGCTGCGTCTGCGCGCTGGTGGCGCTGCCGGCGACGTCGAAGATTTGAAACAGACTCATGCGGAACTCCTCTGCAGATTCGAAGCGGCACGCGCCTCAGCCGGCGCCGGACCGTCCCAAGCCGGCTGATCCCCCTCGGGGGGATGCGAGCGCAGCGAGCAAGGGGGTCATTGGGTCGGCCCCTTCATCGCGTCGAGCATCGTGCGCACCTGCGCGTTGATGAAGCGCAGCGTCGCCTCGTACTTCACCGTGTTGTCGGCGAACGCGGCACGCTCGCGGTCCATGTCGACGCTGTTGCGGTCGAGGTTGTCCTGCGCCGGGCGCGCGTACAGCAACTGCGGCTCGGCGCGCGCGCCGCCTGCCACCGCCAAATGGCGCGGCTGCGTGGCCGATGCCGTCACCGCCTGCGCCTGGCCGGTGGCCTCGCGCAGCGCGCGCGCGAAGTCCATGTCGCGTGCCGCGTAGCCGGGCGTGTCGGCGTTGGCGATGTTGCTCGCGATCAGGCGCTGGCGTTCGGCGCGCAGCTGCAGCGCCTGGGCCTGGAAATCGAGCGCGTCGGTGAGGCGTGGCATCGAAGGTCCTTTCGTGCGCCGCCTGCCGCAGGCCGCGCCGCGTCGCCAGGCTTGAGACTGCGTGACGGATGTCACGGCCTGAAGACCCGGCGTCGAACCCATTGTGGGTGGCGCTGCCGCGGACCTAAGCGCGAAAAGACGGCTCAACGCAGTCCATTTCGAACCACCGCGGCGACCCCGCGCGGTCACGATGCTGGCCGTGGAGAAGTCGATTCGTCCGTTGCACTCGCGCGCAGGCGCTTTCGCGCTGGCGAGCGCGCTGCCGTGCCTGGCCGCGGCGCTGCTGCTGAGCGGCAGCGCCGGCGCCCTGGCGCAGGCCGCCGGTCAGCCGTGGGTGCGCGAGGTGCAGCAACTGGCCAGCCGGACGCAGATCCCGCCCGGCGCACGCATCGAGGTCGAGGTGGGCACGCTCGACCCGCGCCTGAAGCTTGCGCCGTGCGCGCGCATCACACCCTACGTGCCCAGCGGCGCGCGGCTGTGGGGCCGCACGCACATGGGTCTGCGTTGTGACGAAGGCGCCCGCTGGAATGTCTTCATACCGGTCACGGTCAAGGTTTTCGCCGATGCCTGGACGGCCACACAGACGCTGCTGCCGGGCACGGTGCTCGACATCGCTCACCTGCAGCGCGGCGAAGTCGATCTGGCTGCCGAGTCCAGCCCGGTGATCCAGGAGCCGGGCCGCGCCGTCGGGCGCGTGCTGACCCGCGCGCTGCAACCGGGTCAGGCCATCCACGAGGCGGACCTCAAGGCCCGCCAGTGGTTTGCCGCCGGCGACATCGTGCGCGTGGTCACGGTCGGCTCGGGCTTCGCGATCAGCGTCGACGGGCAGGCCCTCGGCGCCGGCCTCGACGGCCAGATCACCAAGGTGCGCATCGACGGCGGCCGCATCGTCAGCGGCCGCGCCACCGCCGAGCGCCGCATCGAGGTCGCCCTATGACCGCCCGGCGCGACGTTTGGACGCGCTCGGCCCCCCCTGAATCGCGGGGGCCGGCCCGAAGCCACGCACGGCGGGCTAAAGTCCGCGGCGCCGCTTCCGATACCCACCTCATCACAGTGGTGCGCTGACGCGCCGCGTGGAGTTCATGATGAAGATCGGTCCGCTCGAAAACAAAGCCGCGCTGGCTCCCACCAGCGCCGACCGCAAGTCCGCCAGCGGCGCCGCTGCACCGGCCTCGTCGACCGGCCCCGAGCCGAGCGCCAAGGTCGAGCTGTCGGCCGCTGCCAGCGTGATCGCCAGCGGTCTGCCCGACGGCTCGTTCGACGCGCAGAAGGTCGAGCGGCTGGCCCGCGCGATCCGCGACGGGCAGTACCAGATCGATCCGCACGCGATCGCCGACAAGCTGCTGGCCAACGCGCGCGAGCTGCTCGATCGCAGCAAACAGTGACGGCCATGGGCCATGCGATGCGGCGCCGCGATGCGGCCACGACCGGCGTGGCCGCCGGCGCTTCCGGCGCTGATCTGGAAGGCGCGCTGCAGAGCGTGGAGCGGCACCTCGATGACCTGCAGCAGGCGCTGAGCGCGCGCGACATGCCCCGCGTCGAGGGGCACGCCGGCGAGTTGCAGAGGGCGCTGTCGCACGCCATGGAGCGTCTTGCCCAGAGCGCCCGACGCGGCGCAGCGCCGCTGGCGCTGCGGCGGCGTCTCGGGTTGGCCGGGGCGCAGGTGGCCGCGCAGCGCGACGCGCTGGCCCGCGCCACCGCGGCACTCGACCGCGCGATCGACCTGCTGATGCCCGGCCAGCGCGAGGCCGCGCTGTATTCACCGAGCGGCATCCAGCAACCCAGCCGCGCCCACGCCACCCTCGAGGCCTGAAGCCGCCGCCACGGCCCGCATCATCGGCGCGCGGCACGCGCCGCGTCGATCCCGTCGCCATCTCGCTGACACCGCGATCGGCCGGCCATCGGTGTGCCTGAGGGCAACGCACGATTGCCCTTCGTGTCGGCCTGTGCAAGCATGTGACAATCGCAACCAGAGGGATGGAGCACGCGGCAACGCGTCCGGCCCCTTGGTCTTGATCAGGACACGTGGTGGCTTCAGAGAGCAGACCGACCCGATTCCCATCGCGCCCGCCGCGCACGACTCGCCCGCCGCGTTCGTCCCGTCCTGCTTCCCGTTCCGGTGCATACGGCTCGCCGTCGACGGCCGAGACGATGCCGTGGCCGCAGACCTTGCCGGCCGACTCGGTGCGCCGCGCCACGGCACAGCGGCTGAAGCGGTTCTCGCTGGTGCTGTCGCTGGTCACCGGCGTGGCCTCCGCGTTCGCGCTGGCCGCGCTGGTGCCGCTGCTGGCCGGCACCACGCCGGCCGAGCGCGTGCAGTCGCAACTGCTGATCGTGCTGTTCCCCGCCGCGCTGGCGTTCGGCGCGCTGCTCGGCCTGGTGCTGGTGCAGTGGCGCGCCCGGCGGCTGGCTGCCGACACGCTGCGGCGCACGGCGCGCGAGCTGCAACGCGGCGCTTGGCGCCAGGCGGTCGAGCGCATGCGCGACATGCCGCCGGCGGAACCCTCCGCATTCGGCGACCTGGCCGACCAGGTCGAGGGCGTGATGGGCGAGTCCGAGCGCCGCTGGCAGGCCCGGGTCGAACTGTCGCGCGAGTGGTACTGGGAGACCGACGAGAACCACCGCCTGTCGTCGCTGTCGGCCGATGCACCGCTGGTCAAGCCGGCCGGTCGTGCGCTCGGCGACGTGCTCGGCCGGCGACACGACGAACTGAGCTTCATGCATCCGCCGGGCGGCGGGTGGCCCGCGTTCAATCTGATGTTCGACCGCGAGGAAGGCTTTCGCGATCTCGAGGTCGAGGTCGATGGCCTCGGTGGCCGCGCCCGCGGCTGGGTCTCGTTGACCGGTCGGCCGCGCTACCACCGCGACGGCCGCTTCGCCGGCTTCGAGGGCGTCGGCCACGACATCACGGTGCACAAGGAGTCGTTCCGCCGTCTGCAGGCGAGCGAGCAGCGCTATGCGGTGCTCGCCGGGTTGTCGGCCGACTGGTACTGGGCCACTGACGCCGAGCACCGTTTCACCCGCCCCGACGACGAGTTGCGGCGCCGCCTGGGCGACCTGGCGGTGGCGTCCGAGGGCCGCACGCGCTGGGAGCTGTACCCACAGGCGCTGAGCGAGGCGCAGTGGCGCGCGCACCGCGCCGACCTCGACGCCGGGCGGCCGTTCCACGGCCTGGAGTTCCACATCGCCCGCGGCGACGGCACACCGCTGTGGGTGTCGGTCAGCGGCGCGCCGCGCTTCGACGACAACGGGCGCTTCCTCGGCTACCACGGCGTCGGCCGCGACATCACGCTGCGCAAGAAAGCCGAGCAGATGCTGATCGTGCACAACCGGCAGCTGCAGTCGGCGGTGGCCGCGCGCACGCGCGAACTGGAGCTGGCCAACCGCGATCTCGAGGCCTTCGCCCGCCATCTGGCGCACGAGCTGCGCACGCCGATCGGTCACGTGCAGGGCCTGGCCGAGCTGTTGCGCAGGCGGCTGGGCGATACCCAACGCGGCGAGGCCGGCGAGTTGCTCGACCTGCAGGTGCGCGCCACGCAGGAGATGCTCGGCACCCTCGAGGCGCTGCTGGCGCTGGCGCGCAGCTCGAGCGAAGCGATCGAGCGCGCGCACGTCGACCTGAGCCGTCTGGCCGAAGAGGTGATCGCCGCACTGCCGCCGGTGGAGCGCACGGCGCCGGTGCTGTGGCAGGTCGAGCCCGGCCTGCATGCCTGGGCCAGCGAATCGCAGATGCGCATCGTGCTGACCAACCTGCTGGGCAACGCCGCCAAGTTCACGCGCCGCGCGCCCGAGCCGGTGGTGGCGCTGTGCAGCGTGCTGGGTGCCGACGGCCAGCTCGTCTACCAGGTGCGCGACAACGGTGCCGGCTTCGATGCCAAGCAGGCCTCAAGGTTGTTCCAGCCGTTCCACCGGCTGCACGACGAGAGCGATTTCCAGGGCACCGGCATCGGCCTGACGATCGTGCAGCGAATCATCCAGCGCCACGGCGGCGCGATCCGTGCCATCGGCGACCTCGGCCGCGGCGCGTGTTTCGAGTTCAGCCTCGGTCCGCGCGAAGCCTCGGCCAACACGGTAACCGGCGCGCTGCCCGAGGTGTCGCAGCCGCAGCCCTTGGATTCGACGGTCGCGCCGTCGCGCGAACTGGCGGCGTAACGCGCCCCGGCCGGGCGCCACGCTTGGTCACGTTGATCACGCGGGCCGCTCCTAGAATGCGCGCCACATGAGCGCACTGACTCGACCCGCACCCCGTCCGCCCGCGGCAAGGCCGATCGACGACGGTTGGCGTCAATGGATCGCCGAGAACCGGCTGCGCAAC
>DATIFD010000603.1:0-2072 GCA_035455385.1 Burkholderiaceae bacterium | reverse complement strand
AATCCTCGCCGCGCACGACGCTGAGATCGGAGCTCCACAGCACACGATCGAATTGATCCTGCGGCATCCAGTCGAGCAGCACCGCGCGCAGCGCGTCGCGTTGGAGCCCCGGCGCCAACGCGCGGCGCACCGCTTCCTGCGCAGGCCCTTGCGGCACCAGCAGCAGCGTGGGTTGCTGGGCCAGGGCCGCCAGCCAGTCCGCCACGCCGGGGTGGCCATAGCAGAACAGCACCGACACCCGCTCGCCCGCGCGGCGCGCGCAGCCCATCGCCCGCAGCCAGTCATCGCGACCGAAGGCGGCGCGCGCGTCGAGCAGGCCGGGCTCCCGGATCAGGCCACCGTCTTCGGGCGTGAAGCCCGGCTGGAAGAACCACTTCGTCAACCCCCGGCCCGGGCCGCTCAGCTGCGGCGACGGCAGGCCGTGTGACCGCCGCGCGTGCGACTCCGCGCTCAGGTATTCGAGGTTGATCCAGCACGGTGGCCGCTCGGCGCTCGCCATTCGTGTGACATAGGGCGCCGGCGGGTCGCAGCCGAAGGCCTCGATGACGACATCGACATCGGCCGACCAGGGCAGATCGTCGCGCCACGGCAGCACTTCGACGCGCGGCGCGCCGGCCGGCGCGATGTGCGCCAGCGGCGCGCTGTCATCGATCACCAGCCGCACCCGATGGCCGCGCCCGGCAAGGTCGGCCGCCAGCCGCCAGCAGACACCGGCGTCGCCGAGGTTGTCGATCACACGGCAGAAGAGGTCCCAGCGCACGCCCGGCATTGTCGGGGTGCGCGCCGATAATCGGCCAGCCATGGCCGAAACGTCCGCAGACTCCGCACGCGAGGCCCTGCTCACCGAGGTGTCGGCGCTGCCGTCGCTACCGGGCGTGTACCGGTTTTTCGATAGCGCCGACCAGGTGCTGTACGTCGGCAAGGCGCGCAACCTGAAGAAGCGCGTCTCGAGCTACTTCCACAAGGATCACGACGGCACGCGCATCGGCGTGATGGTCGGCCGCGTCGCGCGGCTGGAAACGACGGTGGTGCGCAGCGAGGCCGAGGCGCTGCTGCTCGAGAACAACCTGATCAAGACGCTGGCGCCGCGCTTCAACATCCTGTTTCGCGACGACAAGAGCTATCCGTACCTGAAGGTGGTGACGCACGCATTCCCGCGTATCGCCTATTACCGCGGCAGCGTCGACCGTCGGCACCAGTACTTCGGGCCCTATCCCGGTGCCTGGGCGGTGAAGGAGACGATCCAGCTGCTGCAGAAGGTGTTCCGCCTGCGCACCTGCGAAGACACCGTGTTCGCGCACCGCTCGCGGCCGTGCCTGCTGTACCAGATCCAGCGTTGCAGCGCGCCGTGCGTGGGCTGCATCGACGCGGCGAGCTATGCGCGCGACGTCGCCGATGCCGAGGCGTTCCTGCTCGGTCAGACCGACGAGGTGATGCGGACGCTGCAGCAACGCATGATGGCGTTGTCCGACGCGCTGCAGTTCGAGCAGGCCGCGGCCGTGCGCGACCAGATCGGTGCGCTGTCGCGCGTGCTGCACCAGCAGTCGGTCGACCAGAGCAGCCTGTCGGCGCGCGACCGCGACGTCGACATCCTGGCGGTCAAGCTGCAGGGCGGCCGCGCCTGCGTCAACCTGGCGATGGTGCGCGGCGGCCGTCACCTCGGCGATCGCGCCTACTTTCCGTCGCAAGGCGCCGACGCCGCGTTCGCAGCCGACGACGATGGCGACGACGAAACGCCGCGCGGCGCCGAGCAGCAGGTGCTCGAGGCGTTCGTCGCCCAGCACTACCTGGCGACTCCCCCGCCGCAGTCGCTGGTGACCAGCCATGCGCTGGACCCGCGTTTCGTCGAGGCGCTGTCGGAGCAGTGCGGCGTGAAGCTCGCGGCGCAGCACCAGCCGCGCGAGCAGCGCCGCATCTGGCTCGAGATGGCGGTCAAGGGCGCCGAGATCGCGCTGGCGCGGTTGCTCGCCGAAGAAGGCTCGCAGCGTGAACGCACGCGTGCGCTGGTCGAGGCGCTGGACCTCGCGGTCGACGACATCGACACCTTTCGCATCGAGTGCTTCGATGTCAGC
>DATIFD010000602.1:0-4568 GCA_035455385.1 Burkholderiaceae bacterium | reverse complement strand
CGAGCAGTTCCAGGTCGTCGCCCGAGGTGACGATGTCGTCGCGCTTCACAGCCCGATCCACCCGTGGCGCAGGCCCTCGCGCACGGCCTCGGCCCGCGTGGCCGCGCCGACCTTGGCGAGGATCTGCGCGACGTGGTACTTCGCGGTGTGCGCCGAGATGCCGAGCACGCCGGCGATGTCGCGGTTCGACAAGCCCTTGCCGAGCAGCTCGAAGACCTCGATCTCGCGCGGCGTCAGCGGTTCGCGCTCGGCGATGTCGATCGGCCACGGCGTCTCGCGCACCGACAGGCCGGCGAGCACCGCGCCGACCGCCGCGCGCAGCTTCGGCGCCGCAACCCCCGACGACAACTGCGCGCTGGCGCCGCCCGCACCGCGCACGGTGACGCCGTCGTCGAGCAGCACCCAGGCATCGGCATCGTCGTCGGCCGCGCCGATCGCGACCCGCCACGCGCCGTCGCGCAGCGCCGCGGCGACGCCGTCGGCCAGCAGCGGCGACGCGCTGACGATCACGATGCGCGGCAATGGGTTCATCCGCAGTGCGCGTGCGGCCGTTCGGCCACCTGCATCGCCAGCGTCTGCGCACGGCCGCCGCGCGCGATCGCGATCTCGACCCGTGCGCCGACCTGGAGCCGCTCGCGCAACGCCTCGAGGCTGTTCACCCCGTGCCCGCCGAGCGCGACGATGACATCGCCCACCAGCAGGCCGGCACGCGCCGCCGGGCCATCGTCGGCCACCGAGCTCACCAGCAGGCCGTCGACGCCGACGCCGTCGCGCTGCGCACGCACCGGTTGCGCCGCGATCCCGAGGTAGCCCTGGCGCACACGGCCATGCGTCAACAGCTGCTCGACCACGCGCTCGACCGTCGCCACCGGCAGCACCACGCCGTGGTGGCGCGAGAACATCGGGCTGGCCACGCCGAGCAGGCGGCCGGTTGCATCGGACACCGCGGCGCCCGCCAGCCCCGGGTAGAGGCCGCCGTCGAGACGGATCAGCCGCTCGATGGCGCCGCCGCGCCAGCTGCGCCATGCTCCGGCCACGGCCCCGACGTGGCCGAAGCTCGCCTGCACGGCGCCCGACGGCTCGCGGCCCACCGCGAACACCACGTCGCCGACGCGCACGCCAGCCTCGCCGTCGCGCGCAACCGGAGGTACACCGCGGTCGGCGAACGACACCACCGCAAGGTCGGTCGCGGCGTCGATGCCGCGCACCGTCGCGTCGACCTGCTCACCGTCGGGCAGCACGGCCGCCACGCCGCGCGCGCGCCAGAGGTTGGACGCGCTGGTCACGGCCACGCCTTCACGCCACACCACGGCAGCGCCGCGCTGGCGGCGCGCGACCACCCCGACCACCGATGCGGCGACGCGTTCGACGGCGTCGGCCAACGGCAAGGGTTCGCGGTTGCTGCTGTTCATGTGCGGATCCCGGTTCGTTCGATGAGGGCTTCATCGTGCGCGCGGCGACGACGCAGCGCCTCCGCCGACCGGGCTGGCCGGCCCTGCCCGATCGGGCAGGACAAGCGCCGTACTTGGGGCTGGACCTGCGGCCGACAAGGCCCGCGAGAGGCCGGATTTCAAACGTAGCAATGCCCGCCCAGGGGTGCCGTCCGCACGCCACCGAGGCGGGCGTGGTACCTGGCATGCGAACCATCGGGCGCACCCGCCCTGCACTGCCATGCGTTGGTTGCTCGCCGCGCCGTTGAGGCGCTTCGTTGCGTTGGCCGCGCTGGCCAGCGCGCTGTTGAATGCGGCCTGGCTGATGCCGTCGCTGTACACGCTGCAGGTGTTCGACCGCGTGTTCGCCAGCCGCAGCCTCGAGACCCTCGCGATGCTGTCGTTGCTGGCGCTGCTCGCGCTGGCGTTCGGCTATTGCATGGACGTGGTGCGCGCCCAGGCGCTGGCAACGGCCGGCCGGGCGCTGATGGAGCGGCTGTCGGCGCCGGCGCTGCGCCACGCGTTGCAGCGCGCCGCGCTGGGAGCGTCGCGGCGCGACATCGAGCGCGTGCGCGACGTCGGGCAATTGAACCAGTTCCTGCATGGCCACGGCGTCCGGGCGCTGTTCGACGCGCCGTGGTTGCCGCTGTACGTGGCCGTCATCGCCTGGATGCATCCGTGGCTCGGCGTGACTGCGGCGCTCGGCGCCGCGCTGCTGCTGGCGATTGCCGTGGTCACCGAGCGCCTGACGCGCTCCGTCACCGAGCAATTGCAGCGGCGCTCGCGCGGCGTCAGCCGCGACGCCGACACCCTGGTGCGACAGGCCGAGACCTTCGTCGGCCTGGGCATGGTCGGCGCTGTGGTGGCCTCGTGGCGGCACCGCCATGCCGCCTGGCTCGACGAGCAGGGCCGGCTGGCCATGCTGACCGCGCGCCTGTCGGCACTGGCACGCGCCGCGCGCCAGGGGGTGCAGATCGCCACCCTCGGTATCGGCGCCTGGCTGGTGGTCGGCGCGGATGCATCGCCCGGGATCATGGTGGCGGCCACGATCCTGCTGGGCCGCGCGCTGCAGCCCGTCGAGCAGTTGATCGCCGGCTGGAAGCAGCTGCTCGACGCGCGCGGTGCCTGGCAGCGGCTGTGCGAGCGCGACAGCGCCGGCATCGCGGCGCCGGCGCTTCGGCTGCCCGTCCCGCAGGGTCGCCTGAGCGTCGAGCGCGTGGTGTTCGGCCACGACCCGCAGCGCCCGGCGCTGATCAAAGGCGTGTCGTTCACGCTCGCGGCCGGCGAGAGCCTCGGTATCGTCGGCGCCAGCGGCAGCGGCAAATCCACGCTGGCGCGCCTGTTGCTCGGGCTGTGGCGGCCGCGCAGCGGCAGCGTGCGGCTCGACGACGCCGACATCGCGCAGTGGCCGCGCGACCACCTCGGGGCTCACGTCGGCTACCTGCCGCAGGACCCGACGTTCTTCGACGCCACGGTAGCGCAGAACATCGCGCGCCTGGCCGGCGTCGACGACGAGCAGGTGATTCGCGCCGCACGCCTGGCGCAGGCGCACGACATGATCCTGCGCCTGCCGCAGGGCTACGACACGCCGCTCGGCGACGCCGGCATCGCGCTGTCGGGTGGCCAGCGGCAGCGCATCGCCCTGGCGCGCGCGCTCTACGCTCAGCCGAAGCTGGTGGTGCTCGACGAACCCGACACGCACCTCGATGCCGACGGCGACGCGGCGTTGAAGGCCGCGCTCCAGGCCCTGAAGGAACAGGGCACCACGGTGGTCGTGGTTGGCCACCGCGCCGGCATGATGGCGCAGCTCGACACCCTCGCGGTGCTGAACGACGGTGCGCTGCAGGCGATCGGCCCGGCCGCGACGATGCTGGCACGCTGGCGCGCGCGCAACGTGCATGCGCTGCCGACCGCGCAGGCGCAAGGAGCCGCGGCATGAACGCCGCCACCGGTGTGCGCGACGGCTCGCTGGCCGCGTTGCTCGATGCCCCGGCCGTCGATCGCACGCTGCATCGGTTGTGGCGGCGCCAGTGGCGCGCCTTGCTGTGGCCGCTGGGCATCGCCGCGCTGCTGCTGACGGCCTGGATCACCAGCGCGCCGCTGGCCGGCGCGGTCGTGGCGCCGGCACAGGTCAAGGTGCAGAGCAAGCGCAAGACCGTGCAGCACCAGGAAGGCGGCATCGTGCGCGCGGTGCTGGTCCGCGACGGCCAGCGCGTGCGCAGCGGCGATCCGCTGCTAGTAATCGGCGACCTGCGCCAGGACGCCGAGCTCAACCTGCTGCAGGACCAGTGGCGCGCTGCGCGGGTGCACGCGGCGCGCGCCGAGGCCGAGAGCCGTCTGTCGCCGCGCTTCGACGCTCCCGAAGACCTGCGGCGCGACCCCGCCGCGAGCGAGCACGCCGCGCGCGAAGTGGCCGTCTTCACGGCCCGCCGCCGTGCACTCGACGAGCAGAGCGCGCTGCTGCAGAGGCAGATCGAGCAGGTGCAGGCGCAGGTGGGCGCGCTCGAATCGCAGATCGCTGCGACCCAGGTGTCGAACCGGTTGTCGAACGAAGAACTCGCGCTCAACGAGGAGCTGGCGCGTCAAGGCTTCGTCAACCGCGCTCGGCTGATCGCGCTGCAGCGCACCGCGGCCGACTACCAGGGTCGCATCGGGGAAGTCGGCAGCGAACTCGCGCTGGCGCGGCAGCGCATCGCGGAACTGCACGCACGCCAGTCGCAGCTGCGGCTTGCGTATCAGAACCAGGGTACCGACGATTGGAAGGACGCCGTTGCCCGTGTGCGCGAACTCGAGGAACGGCTGCGGCCATCGCAGGATCAGGCCGAGCGCCAGACCGTGCGCGCGCCGGTCGATGGCGAGGTGATGTCGCTGCGCGTCTCGACGCCGGGTGCGGTGATCGCGCCGCGCGAGGCGCTGCTCGACCTGGTGCCGCTGCACGACAAGCTGGTGGTCGACGCCCGCGTCGCGCCGCAGGACATCGAGCAGGTGCACGTCGGCGCCGCTGCCGAGGTGCGGCTGATCTCGGGCGACGCACGGCGCACGCCGCTGCTGCCGGCAACCGTGACTTTCGTGTCGGCCGACCGCGTGACGCTGTCAGATGGCGGTGCATCGTGGTTCGACGTCACCGTCGAGGTCGAC
>DATIFD010000601.1:0-8107 GCA_035455385.1 Burkholderiaceae bacterium | reverse complement strand
GGCGCGTCGCGGTCTACCCCGCCCAGCGCGTGGCGCGCGAGCGCGGCGAGCGCCTGGGTGAGCGGTCGGCGCGGGGGAGGCAAGGCCTGCCGACAGGCCAGCTCGTGCGCACGCAGGCGCGACAGGTCGGCACGGGCGCCGGGGTATCGACGAGCGAGCGCGGCGTCGACGCGCAGGCGCTCGAGCCAGCGGAAGGTGCGACGCCACGACACCGAAGCGTCGCGGAGCAGGGCGTGCATCGACGGGTCGTGCAGCCCGGCTGCCGCCTGCCGCAGCACGGCGACGCGGTAGGCGCCTCGGTTGTCGCGTTCGCGGGCGAACCAGTCGATCCGGCGCGGCAGCGTGAAGGTGGCCAACGCCGCGCCCCCTGGGCCGGTCGGCACGCCGGGGTCCCCGTCGTCGCGCAGCGCAACCGCGCCGCCGACGATCGCCTGCGCGAACAGCGTCAGCATCGGCTTGATCTCGGCCAACGCCACCGCGTGCGGCGCGCCCGCGGTTGGCGTCACGGCAGGATCACGTCGGCGAGTTCGGTGATCGCCTGCTGCAGCTCGGGTTCGCCGCCGACCGCGCACGTGACGGCGGCCTCCACGGCGCGCCGCGGGGCGATGCCCTGGGCCATCAACTGCGCCGCGTACACGAGCAGCCGCGTGCCGACCTGGCCGGCCTGGCCGTGCCCTTCGAGCCGGCGCACCTTGTCGCCGAGCGCGGCGAGCTGGCGCGCCAGGGCCTCGTCGATGCCGCCTTCGTGCGCGATCACGGTGGCCTCGGCGTCCGGCGGCGGGTAGTGGAACGGCAGCGTCACGAAGCGCTGGCGCGTCGAGGGCTTGAGGTCCTTCAGCGCGCTCTGGTAGCCGGGGTTGTACGAGATCACGAGCAGAAAGTCGGGGTGCGCCGTCAACAGCTCGCCGGTCTTCTCGATCGGCAGCACGCGGCGGTGGTCGGTGAGCGAGTGGATCACCACCGTGGTGTCCTTGCGCGCCTCGACCACTTCGTCGAGGTAGCAGATCGCGCCGTGGCGCACCGCGCGGGTCAGCGGGCCGTCGCTCCACACCGTCTGGTCGTTGACCAGCAGGTAGCGGCCCACCAGGTCGGTGGCGGTGAGGTCCTCGTGGCAGGCCACGGTGATCAGCGGCGGCACGCTGCGCGCCGTGTCGCCCCGGTGCAGCCGCCACGCCATGTGTTCGACGAAGCGCGTCTTGCCGCAGCCGGTGGGGCCTTCGAGCAGCACCGGCAGGCGGGCGCGCCAGGCCGCTTCGAACAGCACCACCTCGTCGGCGATCGGCAGGTACCAGGGTTCGGTGGTCGTCGACATGTCGAGTTCGGGTCGGGATGGCATTCGGCCGCCGCTGGCCTTGCGGCAGTGTAGGCAGACGGACCGCGGGGACTGTCAATGCGGCGACAGGACCGAAGGCGAGCCCGGGTGATCGCCCTAGCGCCTGACCACCGCCACCAGATAGCGGCAGGGCGTGCGGCCGCGGTTGGCGAACACGCAGTCGGCCGGGGGGCCGAGTTCGAGGCAGTCGCCCGGCCGCAGCCGGTGCAGCTGGGCGCCCTCGGCGAACTCGAGCGTGCCGCTCAACACCCAGATCGCCTGGCGGATGAAGGCAAACGCCGCGGCCGGATAGGTGACCTCGGCTCCCGGCGGGAACTCCACCTCGATCAACTGCACCGGCAGGTCCGACAACGGCGACACCTGGCGGCGCAGGTAGCCGGTGGCCGGGTCGCGCCAGAGCGGCTGCTCGGCGTGCCGCACGAGCCGCGCGCCGGGGGTCTGCTCGCTGGCCAGCAGCGTGCTGAGCGTCATGCCCAGCGCACCGCTGATGCGACCGAGCAGCGATGCGGTGGGACTGGCCTCGCAGCGCTCGAGCTTGCTCAGCATCGCCTTGGAGACGCCGGCGCGCTGCGCCAGGTCGCCGAGCGTCCAGCCGCGGCGCGTGCGCTCGTCGCGCAGCCGTCGCGCGATCAGCGGGGTCGGGTCGTCGGCGTTCAGTGCATCCACTATCGTTGACCGAAGTTTACGATCATGGAATGATCCCGGCAAGATCCACAACCGAATGAGGTCGGTTCATGGCAACAGCCCTCACCGTGCTCGCGGCGAGCGCCGACGACGTGGCGGCGATGGCCGCGATCTACAACCACGTGGTCGCCACCTCGACCGCGATCTACACGACGCAGCCGAGTTCGCTGGCCGAGCGCCGCCAATGGTTCGACCAGCGCACCGCGGCCGGCTTTCCGGTGCTGGCCGCGCAGTGCGACGGCGAGCTGGTCGGCTATGCGTCGTTTGCCGAGTTCCGCGGCGGCTGGCCCGGCTACCTGCACTCGGTGGAGCACTCGGTGTACGTGCGCGCCGACCGCTGGCGGCAGGGCGTCGGCAGCGCGCTGCTGCACGCGCTGTTCCCGCTGGCCGCGGCGATGGACAAGCACGTGATGATCGGCGGCATCGACGCGGCCAACGTCGGCTCGCTGCAGCTGCACGAGCGGCTGGGTTTCGAGCGGGTGGCGCACTTTCGCGAGGTCGGCCGCAAGTTCGGCCGCTGGCTCGACCTGGTGTTCATGCAGCGCTTCGTCGACGCGCCCGGCGCGCCGCGGGACGCGTGACGGGTGCTACAGGCGCGAGTGTTCGAAGTGCAGCGAGCCGCGGGCGCTGATCGACAGGCGCGCCGACGTCTCGCGCTCGAGCGCTTCCGGCGCCTCGAAGTCCGGCCACGACCGCCCGGCCGACAGCGACGACTGTTCGTAGGCGTCGACGGCGCGCTGGTAGCCGAGCATCTCGTAGACGACCCACGTGGTGCAGGCGAGGAAGATTGCCACGCCGGTGTCGAATGCGATCAGACCGGTGACGATCAGCGTGAACACCACCACCACGAACACCGGTGCCAGACCGACCGCGATGTTGGCGCGGCGGTCACTCGGGGCTTCCGGGGTGGGCTCGATCATCATGCGCGCCACCATAACGTGCGCGGCGGCTCCCGTGGCGCCGGCGAGCGGCGTCGATCGTGGCGTATTGGCGCGATCGCGGCCCGGCGTGGGCCGCGCCGCTCAGCGGCGTGTCGCGAGTGCCGCGCTGCGCGGTGCCGTCGCGCCGGCCGTCACGCCCAGCCAGGCTTCGGCGAGCCGGACCCAGTAGGTGGCACCCAGCGGGATCAGCGCATCGTTGAAGTCGTAGCTCGGGTTGTGCAGCATGCACGGTCCGGCGCCATGGCCGATCGCACGGTGGTCGCCGTCGCCGTTGCCGATGAAGGCGTAGCAGCCCGGCTTCGCCTGCAGCATGAAGGCGAAGTCCTCCGACGGCATCTGCGGCTCCTGAACAAGCACTTGCGCGTCGCCGACGATGCTGCGCATCACGGCGGCGGCGAAGTTCGCCTCGCGCGCGTGGTTGACCACCGGCGGCGCGCGGCGGACGAACTCGAACTCGCAGCGCGCCTCGTGCGCGGCGCAGGTGTGCAGCGCCACCTCGCGCATGCGCCGCTCGATCGGGTCGAGCACCTCGGCGCGGAACGCCCGCACCGTGCCCTCGATCGTGCAGCTCTCGGGCACGACGTTGCTCGCCTCGCCGCCGTGCACCATCGTCACCGACAGCACCGCGGTGTCCAGCGGCGGCTTGTTGCGGCTGACCACCGTCTGCAGCGCGGACACGATCTGGCAGGCCACCGGAATCGGGTCGATGCCCAGGTGGGGCAGCGCGGCGTGGCTGCCTTGGCCGTGCACGACGATCCTGAACGTGTTGGCCGACGCCATCACCGGCCCCGGGCTGACCGCCAGCGTGCCCGCCGGATAGCCGGGCCAGTTGTGCAGGCCGAACACCGCTTCCATCGGATGGCGCTCGAACAGGCCCTCGGCGATCATCGTGCGCGCGCCGCCGCGGCCTTCCTCGGCAGGCTGGAAGACCAGCACCACGGTGCCGTCGAACTCGCGCGTGGCCGCCAGGTGGCGCGCCGCCGCCAGCAGCATTGCGGTGTGGCCGTCGTGGCCGCAGGCGTGCATCGTGCCCGCATGCCGGCTGCGGTGCGCGAACGTGTTGGCCTCCTGGATCGGCAGCGCGTCCATGTCGGCGCGCAGGCCCACCGCGCGGCCGCAGGCGCCGCCGTCGCGCCCGTGCACCAGGCCCACCACCGCGGTCCGGGCGATGCTGCGGTCGATGGCGATGCCCCAGTCGGTGAGGCAGCGCGCCACCAGGTCCGACGTGCGATGTTCCTCGAAGCCGAGCTCGGGTTGCGCGTGAATCTCGCGCCGCAGCCGGGCGATGTCGTCGGACTGCGCCTCGATCGACGCGATCGGCGGCATGCGCGGCTCAGCGGTGCGCGCGCGCCAGCGCCTGCTCGAGGTCGGCGATCAGGTCGCCGGCATCCTCGATGCCCACCGACAGCCGCAACAGGTCGGGAGGCGCCGGCGTGCCGGCGCCTTCGACGCTCGCGCGGTGTTCCACCAGGCTCTCGGTACCGCCGAGCGACGTCGCCCGCTTCCACAGCGCGACGTGCGCCGCGGTCGCGATGGCGGCCGCTTCGCCGCCCTTGACGCGAATCGAAAGCATGCCGCCGAAGCCGCCGCTCATCTGCCGTGTGGCCACCGCGTGGCCCTGCGCCGCGGGCAATCCGGGGTAGAGCACGGCCTCGATGTGTCGATGCCGCGCGAAGTGCTCGGCGATTCGCTGCGCGGAGGCGGACGCCTGGCGCACGCGCAGGTACAGCGTGCGCATGCCGCGCAGCAGCAGCCAGGACTCGAACGAGCCGAGCGTGCCGCCGATCTGCGCGCGCACGGTCTTCACGCGCTGCCAGAAGGCATCGTCCTCGCGCGTCACCAGCACGCCGGCGATCAGATCGGAGTGGCCGTTCAGGTACTTGGTCGCCGCGTGCATCACCAGGTCGGCACCGAGCGCCAGCGGCCGTGTCAGCACCGGCGTGGCGACCGTCGAGTCGACCGCCACGCGGGCCCCGGCCGCGTGCGCGAGCGCTGCGGTGGCCGCGATGTCGGTGATCGTCCACAGCGGGTTGGCCGGCGTCTCGATCCAAACCAGCTTCGTCTTGCCCGGCTTCAGTGCTGCGCGCACGGCGGCGGGGTCGGCCATGTCGATCAGTTCGACCTGCAAACCCCACGTCGTGGCGAAGTTCATCAACCAGTTGCGCAAAGACCAGTACATCACCTTGGGCGCCAGCACGTGGTCGCGCGGCGCCAGCGACTGGAACACCGCGGTGGCCGCCGCCATGCCCGAGGCAAACAGCGCGCTGTGCGCGCCATCTTCGAGCCGGGCGATCAACGCCTCGGCCTGGTCGAACGCCGGGTTGTCGGCGCGCGCGTAGATGCGCCCGCTGCGGTACTGGTTGTCGGGGTCGCGGACGAAGGTGGTCGAGGCGTGGATCGGCGGCGAGATCGCCCGCGTCTTCTCGTCGACCCAGCCGAGCGCCTGGGCGGCCAGCGATTCGGGTTTCAGCGATGGCGTATCCATGCGGCCATTGTCCGCCAGCGCTCAGCGCCCCGATTCGACCAGCGCGATGCGCCGGCGCAGCGCGTCGGCCGCGGCGGCGTCGCCGGCGAGTTGCGCGCGCTGGGCGGCGATCGTCAGCCAGGCCAGCAGCGGCCGCCGCCAGCCCTGCGCCGACGCGTTGTCGATCGCCATCGCGATCACCGGCGGGCTCGCACGCCCGGTCTCGAGCAGCACGGCGGCGCCGATCTGGCGCGACAGCGGGTCGGGCATCGACTGCAGCGCCGACAGCGCGGCCGCGTCGCCGGTGCCGGCAGTGGCGATCGCGCGGTGGTGCGAGGGCAGTTGCGCCGCATCGGCAGCGGTCGCGTGCCCGGCGAGGTAGGCGGCGTACGCCAGTTCCGCCGGTGGGGCGTCGGCGCGCAGCGCCTCGAACCCGGTGCAGGGCTCGAACGCCAGCGCAGCCGTCTGCGCCGCGCAGCGCGTCAGCTCGGCGCGCGCCAGCAGGTCGGCGCGCCCGGTGCGTGCGATCTCGGCACGCGCGGTCGCGAACTCGCGCTCGGCCACCGCGGTGCGGCCCTCGAGGTAGGCCGTGCTGCCGCGCTCGAGCGCGCCGCTCGCGTTGAGCTTCCAATCGGGCAAGGGCGGGTTGTTCGAGCAAGCCGCCAGCAGCGTGGCGGCCAACACCAGCCATGGGGCGCGCAGCGTCATGGAAGCTTGATCTCCACCTCGCGCGCGAACGGCCACTTGCGGTTGAGCTCGTTGAGCATCTGCTCGATCTTGCGCAGGTTGGCTTCGACCTCGGCGCGCAGAGCGCCCAGGTCGGTGCTGGCGCTGCGCGCGTTGCCGGCGATGGCCTGCGCGTCGTCGAGGATGGCGTCGACCTTCTTCAGGCTGGCGCCGGTGTCGGTGAGCAGGGCCTTCAGCTGCGTGATCGTGTCGCGCACCTCGGGCATCACGCCACGCTCGCCGAACACCTGCGTGTCGGCCTTGGCGGCCATGCCGTCGAGCCGGGCCAGCAGCGCGTTGCTGCGCTCGACCGCGGCGACGATGCGCTGCGCGTCGCGCTCGTTGCCGAACAGCACCCCGAGCGCGCCGCGCTGCCCGTTGAGCTTGGCGCTGGTGGCCTCCAGGTTGGCCAGCGTGCGCGACAGCGCCGAGTCGGTGCCGACGAGCGCGTTCAGGTTGTTGACCAGGTCCTTGGTTGCGGCCACCAGCTTGGGCACTTCGTCGGTCGAATCGCCGCGCAACACGGCGCGCACCGAGCCGTCGGGCAGCGGCGGGTCGGTGAGGATGCCGGTGTAGGCGCGCAGGTTGGTGTTGCCGACCAGTCCGCGCACCAGGGTGAACACGCTCGATGTCTTCAGCCAGTGCGCGTCCTTGGTTGACACGTCGACGTTGAGGTGCGCCTTGCCGTCGTCGCCGAGTTCGACGCTGCGCACGCGGCCGATCGGAAAGCCCGAGAACGTGAGGTCCATGCCGACCACCACGCCTTCGGAGTCGTCGGCCACCAGCACCAGGCGCTGCGTCGGCTCGAACACCCCGCGCGCGTACAGCAGGTACAGCACCGACGCCGCCATCAGCACCACCAGCGCCGCCAGCAGCAGCCCGGCCTTCAACCCGAGGTGGCTGATCGCCTCGGGTCGCTCGGCGCTGCCGTCGGTGCGCGGCTCAGACATAGTTGACGACCAGCGACGCCGCCTCGATCAGCAGCAGCAGCGCGAACAGCCGCACCAGGCCGCGCACCTCGGCGCTGACGCGCGAGCGGGTGTCGTCGTGCAACGCCGAGCCGAGCGGCATCAGCACCACGGCCAGCGCGAACAGCAACGTCTTGACCGTGAAGAGCAGCGCCGTGCCCTGGCTGAACACGCGGCCCACCGTGCGCGTGTAGCTGGCGAGCGCCCAGGTCGTGAAGCCGTAGGTCGCCAGGTACGCCAGCACCAGCGCCACGACGCCCGCCAAGCCCGCGAGCAACGCGACCGCGAAGCCGCCGGCCACCGCGCGCGGTAGCACCTCGCGCCGCAGCGGGTCGATGCCGCGCCCGCGCAGCGCGTCGAGCGTGCCGCGCTGGCGCAGCACCGCGATCTCGGCGCCGTGCGGGATCGTGCAGCGCACCGCCACGAACAGCGCCGCCGTCAGCGGGATCAGCTCGATCACCAGCACGCGCACCAGCATCTCGTGCGCGTACTGCGTCAGCCCGTAGCTGAGCGCGGTGACCACCACGATGCGCGCGATCACCAGGCTGATCAGCGACGACAGCAGCGTGAACCACGCCAGCACCGGCGCGGTGTCGAGCACCATGTGGCGCGCGATGGCAAGCCGCTGCGGGCGCGAATAACTGCCCGGAGACAGCGCCATCACGCCGATCACCGCGCCGAACCGGATGATGCGCCACCAGCCGAGCAGCCACGGCACGACGCGATGCAGCAGCGGCACCGGCGACAGCAGCGGCGTGGCGTCGGTGTTCATGCCGGTCGGGCCGGGTGCGTGGCGTTCATGACCGGATCATAGGCAGCCTGCGCGAGGCCGGCGCAACGGGCAGCGCACGCGGCCGAGGGGCGCATTGCGGCGCGATTCAAGCCGCGGCCAGCGACGCCGCGATCTCGTACGAGCGCAGGCGCGCCGTGTGGTCGTGGATGGCACCGGCGATGATCAGCTCGTCGGCGCCGGTGCGTTCGACGAGGGCTT
>DATIFD010000600.1:0-3564 GCA_035455385.1 Burkholderiaceae bacterium | reverse complement strand
GGCTACAACTCCTCGATCCGCTGCGGCGGGAAGGTGTCCCAGCTCAGGCAGCCGGGGCACTGCCAGAAGTGCTGCGGCGCCTCGAAGCCGCAGGCGGCGCAGCGGTAGCGCTGCTGCGCGCGTGCAGCGCGCGCCACCGCCTCGCGCACGTCGCGCAGCGCCGACTCGTCGTGCAAGTCGAGCGGGGTGTCCAGCACGGCCAACGCCGCCGTCAGCGTGGGCTGCGCGTGCAGCAGGGCCTGCGCCCGCGCGCCCGCGTCGGGCACGTCGGCCTGCGTCGGGCCGGCACCGTCGAGCAGGCGCATCGGCTGCAGCAGGTCGACGCTCGGCTGTTCGCTCATCCGGCGCAGCACGGTGGCGCGGGCGGCCTCGGCCTGGCCGCATTGGATGGCGACCGTCGCGTATTCGGTGGCCACCAGCGGAAACAGCGCCGGCGCGTGCTGCAGCAACTCGGTGTAGAGCGCGAACGCTCCGGCGGCGTCCCCGGCCTGCGCCGCACGCCGCGCGGCGACGATCAGCGGCCGCGGCGCGTGCGGTGAGGCCTCACGGGCGCGCCGCAACGCGTCGTCGGCGGCGGCCAGGTCACCGGCATCGGCTGCCTGCAGCGACAGCTCGCTCCAGTGGTGCGCGATCCGGGTCGCGTACGAGCCGGTGCCGCTGGCTTCCAGCCGCTGCGCCATCTGCACCGCGGTGCGCCAGTCGCGCGCACGTTCGGCCAGCGACAGCCGTGCCAGCCGCGCTTCGATGTCGTAGCTGGTGCCCTCCAGCGCGCGGTAGGCCTCTTCGGCGCGGTCGAGCAGGCCGGCCTTGACGAAGTCCTGCGCCAGCGCGTGCTGCGCGCGCGCACGGTCGGCGGCGCTCAGATCGGCGCGCTGCAGCAGATGCTGGTGCACGCGCACGGCGCGCTCGAATTCGCCGCGCCGGCGGAACAGGTTGCCGAGCGCGAAATGCAGCTCCGTCGTGTCGGGATCGCGCTGCACCGCCTCGATGAAGGCGTCGATCGCCTTGTCGTGCTGTTCGTTGAGCAGCAGGTTGAGACCGTGGAAGTACGCCTTCGGCGCTTCGCGCTGCGCGCGCTTCCACTGGCCGATGTCCAGACGCGACGCGATCCAGCCGAAAGCGAATGCGATCGGCACGCCGATCAGGAGCCAGCCGAGATCGAAGTCCATCGCTGTGCTACAGGCCCTCGCGCGGCGGCTGCGCGAAGGTGAGTTCAGAGGGCACCGTGCTGGCGGGCTCGTGTGTCGCCGGGGTCGGCGCGGGCGGCGTGCGCGCCTGCCGCTGCGTAAGCCGGCGCTGACGCCACCAGCGCGGCACCATCGCCAGCACACCCAGCGCCATGCCAGCGGCGAAGGCGACCAGGACCACGATCACCAGCGGCGCGCGCCACTGCGCGCCGAAGAACCAGTGCACGGCGATCTCGTGCTGGTTGTTCAGCGCGAACGCGAACAGCGTGAAGAAGATGAACGCGCGGATCAGCCAGGTCAGGATGCGCATCGCGCGCGCATTCTACGGAGCCCGCCGCAACGGCTGGCACCGCGCAGCCTCAGGAATCGGCTTGCACGGTGTCGCTGGCCACCACGGGCAGCTGGTGATCGACGGCTTCCCGCAGCGCCTTGCCAGGCTTGAAGTGCGGCACCAGCTTCTCGGGGATGGTCACCTGCTCGCCGCTGCGCGGATTGCGACCCACACGCGGCGGGCGGCGATTGATCGAGAAGCTGCCGAAGCCGCGGATCTCGATGCGATGGCCGCGCGCCAGCGCATCGGACATCGCATCGAGGATCGTCTTGACGGCGAACTCGGTGTCGCGCTGCGTCAGCTGGGCAAACCGTTCGGCCAATTCGGCCACCAGATCCGATCGGGTCATGGCATCACGGGTGACGGGCAGACCGCATGGGCAGAGCAGGGCAGGGGCCGGCGGGACATGCCCGCCGGTCGCCACCCGACGGCATCAACCGTTGGGGTTGTCGCGATTGTCGAGCTTGGCGCGCAGCAGGGCGCCCAGGCTCGTCGTGCCGGCGGTCTCGCGCTCGTTGCTCTGCGCCAGGCGTTGCATCGCCTCTTGCTGGTCGGCCGCGTCCTTGGCCTTGATCGACAGCTGGATCGAGCGTGCCTTGCGATCGACGTTGACGATGACCGCGTTGACCTCGTCGCCTTCCTTCAGCACGTTGCGCGCGTCCTCGACGCGGTCGCGGCTGATCTCGCTGGCGCGCAGGTACGCCGTGACGTCGGGCGTCAGCTGGATCTCGGCGCCGCGCGGGTCGACGCTCTTGACCTTGCCGCTGACCAGTGCGCCTCGGTCGTTGAGCGTGACGAAGCTGGTGAACGGATCCTGGTCGAGCTGCTTGATGCCCAGGCTGATGCGCTCGCGCTCGATGTCGATGCCGAGCACGATCGCCTCGACCTCCTGGCCCTTCTTGTAGTTGCGCACGGCGGTCTCGCCGGGCTCGTTCCACGACAGGTCCGACAGGTGCACCAGGCCGTCGATGCCCTGCGCCAGGCCGACGAAGACGCCGAAGTCGGTGATCGACTTGATCGGGCCCTTGACCTTGTCGCCGCGCTTGACGTTGGCGGCGAACTCTTCCCACGGGTTGGCCTTGCACTGCTTCATGCCGAGGCTGATGCGGCGCTTGTCCTCGTCGATCTCGAGCACCATCACCTCGACCTCGTCGCCGAGGCTCACCACCTTGCTGGGGGCGACGTTCTTGTTGGTCCAGTCCATCTCCGAGACGTGCACCAGGCCTTCGATGCCCGGTTCGATCTCGACGAACGCGCCGTAGTCGGCGATGTTGGTGACCTTGCCGAACAGGCGCGTGCCCGACGGGTAGCGCCGCGACACGCCGTGCCACGGGTCGTCGCCGAGCTGCTTGAGTCCGAGCGACACCCGGTTCTTCTCGGCGTCGAACTTCAAGACCTTGGCGGTCAGCTCCTGGCCAACCTGCACCACCTCGCTCGGGTGGCGCACGCGGCGCCAAGCCATGTCGGTGATGTGCAGCAGGCCGTCGATGCCACCGAGGTCGACGAACGCGCCGTACTCGGTGATGTTCTTGACCACGCCGTGCACGATGGCGCCTTCGGTCAGCGTCTCGAGCAGCTTGGCGCGCTCTTCGCCCATCGACGCTTCGACCACCGCGCGGCGGCTCAGCACCACGTTGTTGCGCTTGCGGTCGAGCTTGATGACCTTGAACTCGAGCGTCTTGCCTTCGTACGGCGTCAGATCCTTGACCGGGCGGGTGTCGATCAGCGAGCCGGGCAGGAACGCGCGGATGCCGTTGACGAGCACCGTGAGGCCGCCCTTGACCTTGCCCGAGACGGTGCCGTTGACGAACTGGCCCGACTCCAGCGCGTTTTCCAGAGCCAGCCACGAGGCCAGGCGCTTGGCCTTGTCGCGCGACAGGATGGTGTCGCCGTAGCCGTTCTCGATGGCGTCGATGGCCACCGAGACGTAGTCGCCGACGGAGACCTCGAGCTCGCCCTGGTCGTTCTTGAATTCGTCGATCGGAACATAGGCCTCGCTCTTGAGGCCGGCGTTGACCACCACGTAGTTGAAATCGATGCGCACCA
>DATIFD010000599.1:0-2173 GCA_035455385.1 Burkholderiaceae bacterium | reverse complement strand
CGTCTGAAGCGTGATGCCCCGCTGCAGCAGGTGCGCGCGCTCGCCGGTGCCGGTGAGCGTGACCGCATGCGCGGGGTGACCGGCTGCGCGCAGCAGCGGCAACACCCGCGCCCAGCACCACGCGCCGTGCCAGGCGCCGTGGACGAGCACGAAGGCGGCCATGGGCTCAGTCCGGCGCCGGGCCGCCCCAAGCCGGACTGCGCCCCCTCGGGGGGCAGCGCCGGAGCGAAGCGACAAGCGTGGGGGTCTGGGTCATCAGCTCAGCGTGACGCGTGCGAACTTGCGCTTGCCGACCTGCACGACGAAGGTGCCGGCGCCGACCTTCAGCCCCTTGTCGCTGACCACTGCGCCGTCGATCCGCACGCCGCCCTGGTCGACCAGCCGCAGCGCCTCGCTGGTCGACGGCGCCAGCCGCGACTGCTTCAGCAACTGCCCGATTGCCAGCGGCGCGCCGGCCAGCGCGATCTCGTCGATCTGGTCGGGCACGCCGCCGGCGGCGCGCAGCGCGAAATCCTGCGCCGCACGCTCGGCAGCGACAGCACCGTGGAAGCGCGTGGTGATCTCGCGCGCCAGCATCACCTTCGCGTCCTTCGGGTTGCGACCGCCGTCCACCTCGCGGCGCAAGGCGGCGATCTCCGCCTGCGAGCAGAAGCTCAGCAACTCGTACCAGCGCCACATCAGCGTGTCGCTGATCGACAGCACCTTGGCGTACATCGTGTTGGCGTCCTCGGTGATGCCGACGTAGTTGCCCTTGGACTTGGACATCTTCTCGACACCGTCCAGGCCCTCGAGCAACGGCATCGTCAGGATGCATTGCGGCTCCTGGCCGTACTCCTGCTGCAGATGGCGGCCCATCAGCAGGTTGAACTTCTGGTCGGTGCCGCCGAGCTCGAGGTCGCTCTTCAGCGCCACCGAGTCGTAGCCCTGCATCAGCGGATAGAGGAACTCGTGCACGCTGATCGGCGTGTTGGCCTCGAAGCGCTTGGCGAAGTCGTCGCGCTCCATCATGCGCGCCACCGTGTAGCGCGCGGCGAGCTGGATCATGCCGCGCGCGCCCAGCGGATCGCTCCACTCGCTGTTGTAGCGGACCTCGGCGCGCTCGATGTCGAGCACCACCCGGAGCTGGTCGAAGTAGGTCTTGGCGTTGGCCTCGATCTGCTCGCGCGTCAGCGGCGGCCGGGTGCTGTTGCGCCCGGACGGGTCGCCGATCATCGACGTGAAGTCGCCGATCAGCGGGATGACGGTGTGCCCCATGTCCTGCAGCTGCCGCATCTTGTTGAACACCACGGTGTGTCCGAGGTGCAGGTCCGGCGCCGTCGGGTCGAGACCGAACTTGATGCGCAGCGGTCGTCCCGTGGCCTCGGCGCGCGCCAGCTTGCGCAGCCAATCGGCCTCGGGCAGCAACTCGCTGCAGCCGCGCAGCGACACCGCCATCGCCTCGCGCACGGTGTCGGTGACATGAAATTCTGGCGCGCTGGACATCGGGTACGGGGTGGTTGGCCGGGGATGCGTGCTTTTCCGCAGGTCGTCCCGGGCGAGGTCGGTATACTCGGCGCGTTACAGGTGCCGGTTGGCGCCTGCTCACTTTGCTTGAAAATCGCCGCCGCGACCGCGAGCCTGACGCGGCGGCGATTGTAGAGGCCGCGCCGCCCGAGGGCGCCACCGGGCGACAGCCATCGATGTTGGTGCCGATCCGATCGGACCGGCCAGTCAGGATCCTGCAGTTGGTACTTGTCGAAACCGCGCAGTCGATAGGCCACCGCGCCATGCTCGGTGCGGCGGCCGTTTGGCACCGCCACCAGCGGCGCATCGCGGTGACTGCGTCGGTGCTGCTGGCCGGTACCGCGGTCACCGCGTTCGGCATCGCGCCGATGGCGCCCGATGCCGCGCAACTGCCGCGTCGTCAGATCGTCGAGCCGATCGATCCGCCTGGCCTGCCCACGCAGCTGCTCGCGCTGGCGTCGTACG
This sequence comes from Burkholderiaceae bacterium, assembly GCA_035455385.1. Lineage (GTDB taxonomy): Bacteria > Pseudomonadota > Gammaproteobacteria > Burkholderiales > Burkholderiaceae_C > JAEUPI01. Next base: position 205 of record DATIFD010000599.1, on the reverse strand, counting down.
ACATGGTGCTGTCGCGCGCCGACCAGACCCGGGCCAGCGACAGCGTCGAGAGCCTGCTGCGCCGCCTGGGCGTGTTCGATCCCCAGCTGGCGACCTTCATGCGTGCCAACAACGAGACGCGACGGCTGTTCGAGGGGCGCCCGGGCAAACAGGTGCAGGCGCGCACCAGCGGCGACGGCCGGCCGCTCGAGCTGGTGGCGCGCTT
>DATIFD010000598.1:0-3538 GCA_035455385.1 Burkholderiaceae bacterium | reverse complement strand
GGCGGCCGTGGTCTTGTCGTCGCACCACCAGGTGTTGTCGGTCTCCAGCACGGCCTTCAGCGCATCGAAGAAGGTGCGGGTCGCGATCGCGCGATCGAACACCGACCCCATCTCGTCGGCGAAGATCTGCTGCACCAAGTGACGCTGCCAGGCCCACAGGATGAGCGGTGCCGCCTTGTCGGCGGCCATCGTGCCGTCGAAGCCCTCGAGCGCCTGCTTGGCCGCGGCCGCCAGCGGGTGATCGGACTTCGCGCGCTGCAACCAGGGCAGCATCTCCAGGGCGGCCGCCGACTTCACGTCGGCCTGCATCGCTGCCAGATCGTCGAGCGAGAGCCTGGGCTTGGCACCGAGCATTTGCTCGATGCGCCGCTGCCGGTACGGAAGAGCCCACTCGCTGGTCAGGAAGTGCGGAAAGTCCGATGGCACCACGCGCTGGTTGGCGGTGGCGATCCAGCCGCGCTCGGGGTCGCGCGCCTGCGGAAGCCCGCCGGCCGGGACCCAGCCGTCCCAGTCGTAGCGCGCGTCCCAGCCCGGCGACGGCACGAGGCCCTGCAGGTCGTTGCCGGCCTTGCGCCGCGGCACGCGACCCGGCGCGATGTAGCCGATGTGGCCCGCCCGATCGGCCACCACCATGTTCTGCATCGGCGCCACCCAGCCTTTGGCCGCGTCGATGAACGACGCGACATCGGTGGCGCGGTTCATCGCCAGCGCCACGCCGATCATGTCGGCATCGGCGTCGAGCGCCGTCCAGCGCATCGCGATCGCGAACGCGGTGCGGCTCTTGTCGCCGAGCAGGTCGTCGGCGAGACCGGCGTCCGAGATCAGCGGCCCGTGGCGCGACTCGCGCACCCTGAGCACGACGTCGGGCTTGCCGCGCACCTTGATCGTTTCTTCGAGCACCTTTAGCGGCGCCCAGCCACCGTCGGCCGTCTGCACCTGGTCGGCATCAGCCGGATGCAGGCGCTCGAGGTAGAGGTCCTGCACATCGGGCCCCGTGTTGGTGAAGCCCCAGGCCAGGTGCTCGTTCTGACCCAGCACCACCAGCGGCAGCCCCGGCATCGTGGCACCGGCCACCTTGATCCCCGGCGCTTCCAGCCGCGCGAAGTACCACAGCGCCGGCGTCGACAGCTTCAGGTGCGGGTCGTTGGCCAGCAACGGCGAGCCGGTGCTGCTGTGGCTGCCGGCCACCACCCAGTTGTTGGAACCGACGCCCTCGATGCCCGACGGCGGTGCCGCGGCAACCAGGCGATCGAGCGCACGGTCCAGCGACGCCGTCGCCGTGCCGGCATCGAGCCTGAGGGCGCGGAACAGCGCGGCGTAGTCGGCGGTCGGCAGCGGCTTCTCACCCGGATACGGCGGCAGCAACTCGTTGATGCGCTCCACCGGCAGTCGCAGCGCCAGGCGCAGCCGCAGCAACTCGGTGCTCCAGTTGGCGCCGAGGTCGTAGGCCATCATGATCGACCACGCCAGGCTGTCGACCGGATCCCAGGCTTGCGGCTGGATGCGGAGGAGGATCATCTCCGGCGGCCGCGCACGCATCTGAGTCGACAGCACCGCATTGATGCCGTCGGCGTAGGCCTTGAGCGCGGCGCGCGCGTCGGGCTTCAGATTGGCCCACTGCGCGGCCGCGGCGCGCCGCACGCCGAGGGCGCGCAGGAACTTGTCGGACTCGAGCGCCCCCTCGCCAAACGCCTCGGCGAGGCGCCCGGCGCCGATGCGCCGGTGCGTCTCGAGCTGCCACAGGCGGTCCTGCGCATGAACGAAGCCCAGTGCAAAGAGCAGGTCGTGCTGGTTGGCCGCCTTGATCGTCGGAATGCCGTGCGGGTCGCGCTCGATGTGCACCGGCTGCTCGAGGCCGGGAATCCGCTGTGGCCCGTCGACCGTGGGCATCGCGCGCATGGTGTACACGCTGAGGACCAGCGCCAGCAGCAGCACCAGCGCCAGCAGCGCCCACAAGGCACCCCGCAGCCACTTCATCGTTTGCCCCTCGTCATCGCTCGCGGCGCGCAGCGTAGCGCATCGGCCCGAGCGGTGCGGCGCCCGTGCGCACCGTCGGAGAAGGACGCAGGCGCGGGCTCGCGTCCTCAGTCGGCCTTGCAGGCCGCGCTCGCGCTTTGCATGCGCTCGCCCCTCCTGAGGCGCTCACCGGTGCGCAGGCACGGGATCGCGTCTTCAGTCGGCCTGCAGGAAGTCGGACTTGCCGAGCTCCACGCCGTTGTGGCGCAACAGCGCGTACAGCGTGGTGGCGTGGAAGAAGAAGTTCGGCAGCGCCCAGTGCTTGAGGTAGTACTCGCCCTTGAAGCGGCGCGGCTCGCGGTTGCGCGCCGGGATCACGATCTCGCGTTCCTCGCTGCCGTCGATGTCCTTCGCGCTCACGCCCTCGAGATAGGCCAGCGTCTTGCGGATGCGATCGCGCAACTGGTCCAGCGTGGTCTCGTTGTCCTCGAACACCGGCGGCTCCTTGCCGGCCAGACGCGCAGCGCAGCCTTTGGCTGCATCGGCGGCGATGCGGATCTGCGACGGCAGTGGCAGCATGTCGGGATACAGGCGCAGGGTCAGGTACACCGCTGGGTCGAAGTTGCGCGCCTTGGCGTGCGCGTCGGCCTTGTCGAGCCAGCGCAGCATGTTGGTCAGCGTCTTGACGAAAACGGGCACACTGGCCGTGTACATGGAAATGCTCATGAACCTTGGTCTCCTCGGGATGACCCCTCGTGATGATGAAACCGGATGCTAGCGTCAGCGGCTTCGGCATGCCGGAGCGGGCACAATCGGCCCGCCCGGCCATGAACATCATCATCCTCGACGACTACCAGGATGCGGTGCGCAAGCTGCGCTGCGCGGCCAAGCTCGAGCCCTACAACGCCAAGGTGCACACCAACACGGTCAAGGGCATCGGGCAACTCTCGGTGCGGCTGCGCGACGCCGAAATCCTGGTGACGATCCGTGAGCGCACGCAATTTCCGCGGCAGCTGCTCGAGAAGCTGCCGAAGCTGAAGCTGATCGCACAGACCGGCCGCGTCGGGCCGCACATCGACGTCGAGACCTGCACGCGGCTGGGCATCGCCGTGGCCGAGGGCCAGGGTTCGCCGGTGGCGGCGGCCGAGCTCACGTGGGCGCTGGTGCTGGCGGCAATGCGCCGGTTGCCGCAGTACATCGCCACCCTCAAGCACGGCGGTTGGCAGCAGTCGGGCCTCAAGGCGGCTTCGATGCCGCCGAACTTCTGTCTCGGCATGGTGCTCAAGGGTCGCACGTTGGGCATCTGGGGCTACGGCAAGATCGGCCAGCTGGTGGCCGGCTATGGCCGCGCCTTCGGCATGGAGGTGATCGTCTGGGGCAGCGAGGCCTCGCGCCAGCGCGCGCTCGCCGATGGCTGCGTCGCCGCCGAGAGCCGCGAGGCGCTGTTCGAAAACAGCGATGTGCTCTCGCTGCACCTGCGGCTGGTGCCCGCCACGCGTGGCATCGTCGGCGCGGCCGACTTGGCGCGGATGCGCCCGACGTCGCTGTTCGTCAACACGTCGCGCGCCGAGCTCGTCGAAGA
>DATIFD010000597.1:0-9671 GCA_035455385.1 Burkholderiaceae bacterium | reverse complement strand
ACAGACGCTCCCTCCGCCAGTGGCCTGTCGCGAAGCCCGCTGACCCGCCCGAGAAAGAAGGGGCGCCCTCGGGCGCCCCTCTTGGACCAGCAAGGCTCTCGCGTCAGTTCAGCGGGACCTTCTTGCCATCCTTGTACATGTACAAGGTCATCGCCGGGTTCTTCAGTTCGCCGTCGGGCTCGAACGCGATGTTCGCGGTGACGCCCTTGTAGTTGATGGCCGCCAGCTTCGGCAGGTAGACCTTGGGATCGGCAGAGCCTGCATCCATCATCGCCTGCACCAGGACGTGCACGGCGTCATACACGTAGGGCGAGTAGACCTGGAACTGCTTCGGGTACTTGGCGTCGTAGCGCGCCTTCCACGCGGTGCCACCGGGCATCTTCGCCAGCGACGAGCCGCCCTCGGCACACACCACGTTGCCGAGCGTCTTGGCGCCGCCCGACAGCTCGATGATCTTGTCGGTGCAGATGCCGTCGCCGCCGAAGTACTTGACGTTCGACAGGCCGAGCTGTTCCATCTGGCGCAGCATCGGGCCGGCTTGCGGGTCCATGCCGCCGTAGAAGATGCCGTCGGGATTCTTGGCCTTGATGGCGGTCAGGATCGCCATGAAGTCGGTGGCCTTGTCGGTCGTGTACTGCTGGTCGACGATCTGGATGCCCTTGGCCTTGGCGGTGGCGGCGAACACCTCGGCCACGCCCTGACCATAGGCAGTGCGGTCGTCGATGACCGCAACGCGCTTGAGGTGCAGGTTGTTGGCCGCGTGCAGCGCCAGGCCGGCGCCGAGCGCGTTGTCATTGGCGAGCAGGCGGAACGCGGTCTTGAAGCCCTGTTGCGTGTACTTGGGGTTGGTGGCCGACGGAGTGATCTGCGGGATGCCACACTGGTTGTAGATCGCCGACGCGGGGATCGTGGTGCCGGAGTTGAGGTGCCCCACGACGCCGGCGACCTTGGCGTCGCACAGCTTCTGCGCAGCGGCCGTGCCCTGCTTCGGGTCGGCGGCGTCGTCTTCGGCGACCAGCTCGAGCTTGACCTTCTTGCCGCCGATCGTCACGCCCTTGGCGTTGAGGTCCTCGATCGCCATGCGGGCGCCGTTCTCATTGTCCTTGCCGTAGTGGGCCTGCGGGCCCGACACCGGGGCGACGTGACCGATTTTGACCACCATGTCCTGCGCCGACGCAGCACCAGCGAGCAGCGCCACGGACGCGGCAGCGATCACGTGAAGTTTGACTAGCATGTCTTTGACCTCCAGATGGGTAAGTTGAGAGCGTGTACCCAGGGTTTTTTCTCAACGGGCGAGACGATACCCCAATCCAGACCCTATTTCGCATCGGGAATTCTCGGGTCGTTGCCGACTGGCAGCGACCGGGCACGCGCTCGGCTCAAGGGCGCGCAAAGCGAGGCGCCACGTACCACAACGCGGCACTCATGGGCCGCGATGACGCCCGAGTTCCTCGTTGATGGCCTGCTCCACCGCTTCGCGAAGGCGATGGGCCAGTTCCCGCCGCGCCTCGTCGGCCACGGCGGCATAGATGCGCTCGACCATCGGCGTCAACGCTTCGCGCAGTCGGTGCTCGAACAGCACGTCGATGCGCGGCTGCAGCCGCTCGATGACGCGCGCGGCGATCCGCGATTCCTGCAGCCCCACTTCTGCCAGCAGGGCGTCGGGGGCCATCTCGGCATCGCGCGGCGGTTGCGACTGCGGCGGCGTCACCTCGGGCGGTGGCGCCGGCACGTCGTTGATCACCTCGGTCAGCGTCGGCACCCGCTGCGGCGGCTTGGGTGACGGACTGTTCATGGCGCGGCGGTGGCGTCGTCGGGCGTGGTCGCGTTGACCAGCACCGGTGCCAGTCCGAGCCCCACGTAGTGGCGCCAGCGCGCGCGCCCGGCCTGACGATCGGCCGGCTCGCCGCCGACGATCTCGACGACACGGTCGTAGCGGGTGGGATCGGCCACCGGCGGCGCACCAAGGTTCACGACGACGTCGGCGTCGGACCAGTCCGCGGCGGCATCGGCAAGCCAGATCGGCGTGTGGCGCAGCAGCGCGGGGTCGGTTCGCTCGCCCGCACGCAGCCGCGCGTGCGGGACGAATTCCAACTGCTCGAAGGTCCACAGCAACGTGTCGAGCCGGGTCAGCCGGTCGGCGTCGCCGCACACCACCACCTTGAGTCCCCGTCGGTACGCCTTGCGCAGCAACCGGCAGCCGTAGACCAGCGGGTCCGCGACATCGGTGTGGAACTCCAGCCGCACCACCGCGATTCCCCGGCTCACCACCCCAGGTGTCAGGCGCCGCCTTCGGCCTGCGCCAGCACGTAGTGGGTCAGCAGCCCCACGGGCCGGCCGGTGGCGCCCTTCTGTGCCCCCGAGCGCCACGCCGTTCCGGCGATGTCGAGATGCGCCCAGCGCAGCCTGTCGGTGAAGCGCTTGAGGAACATCGCCGCTGTGATGGCACCGCCGGCGCGCGGGCCGACGTTGGCCATGTCGGCGAAATTGCTCTTCAGCGCCTCGTCGTACTCGGCGTCCACCGGCATCCGCCAGCAAGGATCCAGCGCGGCATCGCCGGCGCGGGCCAGCGCCTCGGCCAGCGCGTCGTGCGGCGTGAACAGGCCGCTGCGATGGTGGCCGAGTGCGATCACGCAGGCGCCGGTCAGCGTGGCGATGTCGATCACCACCCGCGGCTTGAACCGCTCGGCGTAGGCCAGCGCATCGCACAGGATCAGCCGGCCCTCGGCATCGGTGTTGAGGATCTCGACCGTCTTGCCGGCCAGGCTGGTCACCACGTCGCCGGGCTTCACGGCACGGCCGCTGGGCATGTTCTCGCAAGCCGGTATCAAGCCGACCAGGTTGACCCGCGCCTTCAGCTGCGCCACGGCGCGGAACGTGCCAAGCACGCTGGCCGCCCCGCCCATGTCGAATTTCATCTCGTCCATCTCGGCGGCGGGCTTGATCGAGATGCCGCCGGTGTCGAACGTGATGCCCTTGCCCACCAGGACCACCGGCGCATCGTCGGCCGCGGCGCCCTGATAGTGCAGCACGATGAAGCGCGGCGGCTCGTCGGAGCCCTGCGCCACCGCCAGAAACGCGCCCATGCCGAGCTTCTCGATCTCCTTGCGGCCGAGGACTTCGATCTTGAGCTTCATCGCGCGCGCCAGTTCCTGCGCATGCTCGGCCAGCTGGGTGGGCGTGCAGTGGTTGCCGGGCCGGTTGGCGATCTCGCGCGCCAGCGCCACGCCCGCCACGATGGCTCCACCCCGCTTGATGCCGTAGGAAACGGCAGCCTCGTCGCCGCGTGTGCACAGCAGCGTCGCGCGCGACAGTTTGCTGCCGGGCCCCGCGCTGGGCTTGGTGTGCCGGTAGAGGTAGGCGGCGTCGCCGGCCGCGGTGGCCAGCGCTTCGGCATGCGCCTCCGACAGCGTACCGGCCCCGGCCAGCCAGACCGCCACGTGCTTGCCGCCGAGCCCCTTGAGCTGGGCCAGCCCCGCCGCCAGTGCGGCCTTGACCGCCCGCGGCGAGGCATCGCCGGCAACGGCGAACGCGACGCGCGCCGCCTTGACACCGGTCACGTGACCCGCGTAGAGCGTGCGCCCGGCTTCGAGCGCCAGATCGCCTTGCTTGAGCAGGGTCTGCAGCGCATGCGCCAACGCCGACGGCAGGTCTTCCGGCGGCTTGCGGCCGACCACGACGACGAGCAAGGCATCGGCATCCACCGAGGCCACGGCAGCCACCGTGGTCGGCTGGTGTCTGAAGTCCATAATCAGCCCGGTTCTGAGGTTCGGCGATGTTATTCGATTCGACGCTGCGCAAAGAATTGGCACGTGGATTCGGGGCGACGCTGGTCGTCATCCTGACCATCGTGATCACGATGATGCTGATCCGCGTGCTGGGTCAGGCCGCCAGCGGCTCGGTCGCACCTGCGGACGTGGTGCTCTTGATGGGCTACACGGTCCTGAGCCACTTGCCGACGATCCTCGCGCTCAGCCTGTTCATCAGCATCGTGGTCACGCTCGGGCGCATGTACCGCGACAGCGAAATGGCGATCTGGTTCTCCAGCGGCGTCGCGCTGACGCGATTCATTGCACCGGTGCTGCGCGTCAGCTGGCCGGTTCAGCTGGTGGTGGCCATCTTGGTGCTGGTGGTGTGGCCGTGGGGCAATCGCAGCACCAACGAACTGCGCGAGCGCTACGAGCAGCGCTCGGATCTCTCGCGCGTGACGCCCGGCGTGTTCCAGACCTCGCGCGACGGCCGCAGCGTGTTCTTCATCGACAAGCGCTCCGACGAGGCGATGAACGCACGCGGCGTGTTCGTGCTGTCCAACGGGCAGCGCGATGAATCGCTGACCTCGGCACACAGCGCGCATCTGGAGTCGATCGGCAACGACCGCTTCCTGGTGCTCGACAGCGGGCAACGCAACCTGCTCGATCGCAGTTCCGGCGAGCGCACGCTTGCCAGCTTTGCGCGCTACCACGTGCTGATCGGCGAGCGGCAAGTGCAAAGCGCGTCCACGCGGGTGCCGAAGACCATCCCGACGATCGACCTGCTGCTCGACCCGTCGGCCCGCAATCAGGGCGAGCTGGTCTGGCGCCTGGGGTTGCTGTTCGGCGCAGTCAATCTGGTGCTGTTGGCGATCGGGCTGGCGGCCATCAATCCGCGTCGCGCGACGAACTGGAATCTGCTGTTTGCGCTGCTCGGGTTCGTCGTCTACTACAACCTGATCAATCTGTCCCAGGCCTGGGTGTCGGGCGGGCGCATGGGGCTCGGGCCGGCGCTGGCGCTGGTGCACGGTGGCGCGCTGGTGCTCTCGCTGTCACTGATGTGGTGGCGCGACCACGCCACCGTGTGGCGGCTGTTCAGGGTGCGGCGGACTGGGGCGGCATCGTGAGGACGGTTCGACGTCTCTTGTACCGCGACATCGTCTGGTCGGTGGTGTTCGTGGCCGTGGCGTTCTTGTCGCTTTTCTTTTTCATCGATTTCGTCGACGAACTCGACAACATCGGCCGCAATGGCTACACGCTGCTGCACGCTGCGCTGTCCGCGGCGCTGGAGGTGCCCGCACACCTCTACGAGCTGTCGCCGATCTGCGTGCTGATCGGCACCATCTATGCGATGGCCAGGTTGGCGCAGTCGTCGGAGTACACGATCCTGCGCACCGGCGGTCTCGGCCCGGGGCGCGCCCTCGGGCTGCTGGCGCTGCTGGGACTGTTCTTCGGCGCCGTCACCTTCGTGGTCGGCGACTATGTGGCGCCGTTGTCGGAGCGTGAAGGCGTGCTGTTGAAGGCGTCGTTCAGCGGCGGTCTCGCGTTGGGCCGCTCCGGCGTCTGGCTCAAGGAGCGGCGCAGCGGTGGGCCGGACGGCGACCGCGCAATCTCGATCAACGTGTCGCGCACGGCCGCCAGCGGCGAGCTCGAAGGCATCCGCATCTTCGAGCAGGACTCCGACGGGCGGCTGCGCACGCGCATCGAGGCAAAGACCGGCCGTGTCGGGCGCGACTCGGTGTGGTACCTGGAGGACGTCGAGCGCACCGACTGGCCGACGCCGGCCCAGGCCGTCGACGGTGCGGCCGTGGTCGTCAAGCGCAGCGACACGATGCGCTGGCCGAGCACGCTGTCGGCATCGGTGGTCGCGGCAGCGGTGCTGCCGGTGAGCACGATGTCGACCGTCGAGTTGTGGCGCTACAGCACGCACCTCGGCCATCAGGAGCAGGCGTCGCAGCGCCACGAGATCCTGTTCTGGAAGAAGGCGCTCTATCCGTTCACCTGCCTGGTGATGGTGGCGCTGGCGTTGCCGTTCGCCTACCTGCACGCGCGCGCAGGCGGGGTCAGCTTGAAGGTGTTCGGCGGCATCATGCTCGGCATCAGCTTCGTGCTGCTCAACAACGTCTCGGGGCACCTGGGCATGCTGCGCAACTGGGCGCCCTGGATTGCGGCGTCGGCCCCGGGGCTGTTGTTCCTCGGGCTTTCGCTCGGCGCCTTCACCTGGTTGGTGCGATTTCGATGACCCATTCGTCTGCGACCCTCCAAGGGCTGCTGCTGTTCGCTCACGGGGCGCGCGAACCGGCGTGGTCGGCGCCCTTCGAGGCGGTGCTCGCGCGCGTGCAAGGGCAGCGACCCGACGCGCGTGTCGTGCTGGCGTTTCTCGACCTGATGCGGCCCGACCTCGCCGAGGCTGCGGCGCGGCTCGCGGAACACGGTTGCCGTCGGATCGACGTGGTGCCGCTGTTTCTCGGCACCGGTGGGCATGTGCGGCACGATCTGCCGCGGCAGGTGCAGGCGCTGCGGCTGCAGTACCCCGACATCGACTGGTTGCTGCACGATCCGGTCGGCGAGCACCCCGACGTGATCGACGCCATTGCGCGCGCGGCTGCAAGCCCCTCCTTCTGACCCTGCGATTCCGGTCGCCCAGCCCCCCATGAATCTGCACCAGTTCCGCTTCGTCCAGGAGGCCGCGCGCCGCAACCTGAACCTGACCGAGACGGCGAAGGCGCTGTTCACGTCGCAGCCAGGCATCAGCAAGGCGATCATCGAACTCGAGGAGGAACTCGGCGTCGAGATCTTCGCGCGACACGGCAAGCGGCTGCGTCGTGTTACCGAGCCTGGCCAGCTGGTGTTGAAGTCGGTCGAAGTGATCATGCGCGAGGTGGCCAACCTGAAGCGCATCGGCGAGGAGTACTCCAAGCAGGACGTCGGCACGCTGTCGATCGCCACCACGCACACGCAGGCGCGCTACTTCCTGCCCGAGCCGGTGGCGGCGTTGCGCAAGCGCTACCCGAAGGTACAGGTCGTGCTGCATCAGGGGACACCGTCGCAGGTGGCGCGCATGTTGCAGGACGACAGCGCCGAGATCGGCCTGGCCACCGAGTCGCTGGCCGATGTCGAGGGCCTCGTCTCGCTGCCGTGCTACGAGTGGCAGCACGTGATCGTCGTGCCGGTGACCCACCCGCTGGCCACCGTCGAACGACCGACGCTAGAGCAGATCGCGGCCGAGCCGCTTGTGACCTACCACCCCACGTTCACCGGCCGCACGCGCATCGATGCCGCGTTCGCGCGCGCGCACCTCAAACCGACCGTGGCGCTGGAGGCGATCGACTCCGACGTCATCAAGACCTATGTGCGCCTGGGCATGGGTGTGGGCATCGTCGCCGAGATGGCCGTGCGCAACGATCCGCAGGGGAGCGACCTGGCCTGGCATCCCGCGGGGTACCTGTTCGGCAGCAATCTCTCGCGGGTGGCCTTCAAGCGCGGCGCCTATCTGCGGCAGTTCGTGTTCGCCTTCGCCGAACTGCTGTCGGATCGGCTGACCCGGCCGCTGATCCAGCGCGCGATGAGCGGCGACGGCCTCGACTACGATCTCTGACCTGCAAACGCCTCAGCACGCCTTTCGATGAACGCCGTCACCGCGCGCACGCCCGCCCTCGCCAGCCGCCTGCCCCGAGTGGGCACGACCATCTTCACGGTGATGTCGGCGCTGGCCACGCAGCACGGCGCAGTCAATCTCGGCCAGGGCTTCCCCGACTTCGACTGCGACCCGTCGCTGCTCGACGCGGTGAACCAAGCCATGCGCTCGGGCTTGAACCAGTACCCGCCGATGGCCGGCGTGCCGGTGCTGCGCGAGGCCATCGCGGGCAAGATCGAAGCCCTGTACGGGCACCGCTACGACCCGGGCGACGAGATCACGATCACGGCCGGAGCGACCCAGGCCATCCTGACCGCCATCCTCGCCTCGGTCCACCCGGGCGACGAGGTGATCGTGCTCGAGCCGTGCTACGACAGCTACGCGCCGAACATCGAGCTGGCCGGCGGCCGCGTGGTGCGCGTGGCTCTCGCCGCGGGCACGTTCCGGCCCGATTTCGCGGCCATCGATGCGGCCATCACGCGACGCACGCGCGCGATCATCGTCAACACGCCGCACAACCCGAGCGCCACCGTGTGGTCGCGCGCCGACCTCGACCGGCTGGCCACCCTGCTGCGGCCGACCGACGTGCTGCTGATCGCCGACGAGGTCTACGAGCACATGGTGTTCGACGGCGTGGCGCACGCCAGCGCCAGCAGCCATCCCGAGCTGGCGGCCCGTGCCTTCGTGGTGTCGAGCTTCGGCAAGACCTACCACGTCACCGGCTGGAAGGTGGGCCATGTCGCTGCCCAACGCGAACTGACCGCCGAGTTCCGCAAGGTGCACCAGTTCAACGTTTTCACCGTCAACACGCCGGTGCAGCACGGCCTGGCCCGGTACATGGCCGACCCACGCCCGTATCTGGAGCTCGCGGCCTTCTACCAGCGCAAACGCGACCTGTTCCGTGCCGGGCTGGCGCGCACGCGCCTGCGCCTGTTGCCGAGCGAGGGCACCTACTTCCAGTGCGTCGACTATTCGGCGATCAGCGATCGCAGCGAGGAGGACTTCTGCCGCTGGTTGACCACCGACATCGGCGTGGCGGCGATTCCGCTGGCGGCGTTCTACGAAGACGGCCGCAACCAACGTCTCGCGCGCTTCTGCTTCGCCAAGCGCGACGAGACGCTGGCCAGCGCGCTCGAGCGACTCGCCCGCCTTTAGCGGACGCGCCGCCACTCACGACTTGGGATTCGGCGGAGGCAGGTCGAGGAAGTCGCTGCGCTGATCGTCGTCGCGGCGCAGCACCTGCGTCTGCTCGTCCATCGGCACCGGCTGCGTCAGATCGACATCGATGGGGCCATAGATGCTGGTCGGGCCCTCGCTTACCGCGCGGCCCGGTGACGACGGGCGCAGCCGCTCGATCGGTGGCTCACCGCTGCGGGTCAGCTCGGCCACGCCGGTGGGCGTGAACAGGTGCGGGCGTGCCGTGGTCGGCTCGAACTCGGTGCCGCGATCATCCAGCGGCAGCAGCACGTCGATCGCGGTGGGTGGCCCGCCTTGGTGGTCGAGCAGGTCGCGCGCCATCGAGTACAGGAACAGCACCTCGCGATAGGCCGGAAGCTCGAACACCTCGCCGCCGTCGCGGCGGAACATCAGCGCCTCGAGTTCGGCCATCGCGTCCAGCGGCTCGCTCCAGCGGGCGACCAGGCGGTGCGTCACCTCGGGGTATTCGTCCAACGAGCGGCCGTGCTGCAGGTCGCTATCCCAGTCCGGCGCGTAGGCGTTGAAGCGGTGGTTGAAGCGTTCGCGCGTGCGCTCGTACGACTCGCGGTCGCCCTGCCGGCGGTAGATCTCGAGCAGCTTCAGGTATGGCAGCGGGCTGGTGCCGCCGCTGCTGCGGATGTGGCCCATCAGCAGGTCGATGGCGGCCTCGTCCTGTCCGAGGACGACGAAGAACTCGGCCTGCTGCTCGAGATCGATCAGTTCCTCGATCGAGACGTCGCGCGGCTCCTGCTGCGATGCGAAGAGCGAGTCGCGGAACGCCGGCTTCGGCGGCCTCACGGTGACCGTGGACTCGGGCTTCACCAGCGGCGGCGGTGCCACCTGCGGCGGCAGAGTCATCGGGTGCAGCGTGGGCGGATTCGGCGGTGGCTTGGCCGCGGCCCGCTGCGCCGCCCACCAAGCCGCCTGTTGGTCGCGCTGCAGGCGCCGCATGCGCAGCCAGAGCCACAGCGCCAGCGCCGCCAGCACGACCACGATGGCCCCGAGCCAGGCCGTCAGCCGGCTCGCGTCCTCGGCCTGCGCCAGCTTCAGCCGGATGGCGGCCGCCTGCTCGCGGTCGCGCTCGGTGT
>DATIFD010000596.1:0-2103 GCA_035455385.1 Burkholderiaceae bacterium | reverse complement strand
TCGGTTTTCTCCAGCCAGCCGCGGCGGGCCTGGCCGACCCCGTGCACGAGGTTGTCGAAATCGTGCACCGAATGCGCGTCGGAATCGATCGCCACCAGCGCGCACTCGTCCTTGGCCATGCGGCAGTGGATGTCGGTGAGGTCGAGCCGTTGCGGGTGCGCGTTCAGCTCCAGCGCCACGCCGCGCGCCTTGCAGCGGCGCACGATCGCGAGCATGTCCACGTCGTAGGGATCGCGCTCGTCGATCAGCCGGCCCAGCGGATGGGCCAGCACCCGCACGTGCGGGTTCTCCAGCGCGGCGAGGATGCGTTCGGTCTGCCGGGCGCGCGGCAGGTTGAACTGCGAGTGCACGGCGGCGACCACGATGTCCAGGCGCGCCAGCGCGGCATCGGGCAGGTCGAGGCTGCCGTCGGCGAGGATGTCGACCTCGATGCCGCTCAGCAGCTCGATGCCGCGCAGCGACCGGTTCAGGCGCGCGATCTCGGCGCGCTGCCGGGTCAGCCGCACCGGGTCGAGCCCGTGCGCGACCGTCAGCCGGCGGCTGTGGTCGCTGATCGCCAGGTAGCCGAGCCCGCGTGCGCGGGCGGCCAGAGCCATCGCCTCGAGGCTCGCGGTGCCGTCGCTCCAGTCGCTGTGCGCGTGCAGGTCACCGCGCAGGTCGCCGAGCTCGATCAGCGTGGGCAGGTTCCCTTCGGCCGCGGCCTCGATCTCGCCGCGGTCTTCGCGCAGCTCGGGGGCGATCCAGGGCAGGTCGAGCGCGCCGTAGATGTCCTCCTCGGTGGCGCCGGCCACCGCGCGCGAACCCTTGAACAGCCCGTACTCGTTGAGCTTCAGCCCGCGCTCGATCGCGCGGTTGCGCAGGCGGATGTTGTGCGCCTTGGAGCCGGTGAAGTACATCAACGCGGCGCCGTAGCTCGCCGGCGGCACGACGCGCAGGTCGACCTGCAGGCCGGACTTCAGCACCACCGTCGCGCGGGTGTCGCCGCTGGCCACCACGTCGCGCACGTCGGGGTAGCCCGCGAGATGGCGACACACCGAGGCGCCGTCGGACGCCGTTGCGAGCAGGTCGAGATCGCCCACGGTGTCGCGACGACGGCGCAGGCTGCCTGCCGCCACGGCCTGCCGCACACCAGGTGCCTGCTTCAGGAAGCCGAGCAGCGCGTCGGCGTACTGCGCCGCGATCGCGAGCTTGAACCGCTTGACCGTGCCGAGGTGCTTGTCGATCGCTGCGGCGATGCGCTCTTCGCTCCTGACACCGAAGCCGGGCAGCGTGCGGATGCGGCCATCGCGGGCGGCGCGCAGCAACTGCGGCAGCGTGTGCACGTGCAGCTCTTCGTACAAGGCCCGCACCCGCTTCGGCCCCAGGCCGGGCAGCCGCAGCAGCTCGTCGAGTCCCGCCGGCACCTGCTTGCGCAGGCGCTCGAGCGCGCCCAGTCGCCCGGTGGCGGCCAGCTCCTGGATCTTGGCGCTCAGGTCGGCACCGATGCCAGGCAGCTTGGGCAGCGGCTGGCCGCCGGCGACGAGCGCCGCCAGGTCGACCTTCAGGTCACCGACGATGCGCGCGGCGTTGCGGTAGGCGCGCACGCGGAACGGATTGGCGCTTTGCAGTTCGAGCAGGTCGGCGGTCTGCTCGAACGCGGCCGCGATGTCGGCGTTGGCAATCGGCATCGTGGCTCGCCTGGCGATCAGGGCCGCCGTCGCCACGGCCCGATGCCGTCGACGGACCACGCGAAAGGAGGCCACCGCACCGGAAGACCTGCTGGCGCAGGTCCGCCTGCACTTCGGGCAACGACACCGGCGATGACGCCGGGGGTTGAACGGGCCGCTCTCGCGTGCCCCCACTCGTGCCCAAGCCGCTTCAACGGACGATGCCTCCGACGCGGTGGCGAACGTCACGATAAGCGCGCCCTCCGCTGCGTCCATTGCGTTGCCTCAAACATCATCGCAACCGCGGCAGCGCCACGCGGGTAGTGAGCCCTGCGGCGCGCCGGCGCTGGACCTCGGTGCCCCGCAACGCCGCTGGTCGCGGCGTGATTGGTCCCGGACTGACCTGGATCAACGTGCGCCCCGCGCCGTCGACTATAAGATCGGAAGAGCACACGTC
>DATIFD010000595.1:0-18819 GCA_035455385.1 Burkholderiaceae bacterium | reverse complement strand
CGCGGCCTACAAGCTTGCCACCGAGGCGCAGGAGACCGCCAGCCAGCTGAAGCAGCAGGCTGCCCCCAAGCGGTAGCGCAGGTCGCGGATCGCGACGAAGGAATCAACCGCGCGCCCCCTTTCAACGAGCCGTGAAGCTTTGGTGACTCCGCGTCCGACCCATGCACTGCCGGCGCGAACCGACGAGGTCGGCAACACGAAAGCCACACGGCCGACGGCGTCAGTTGCTTGCGCTCAACGCAGCCTGCTCAGCGCTTCGTAGGCGGCGTTCCCGCCTAACAGGATCGCCATGACTGCAGCGTGCCCGACCGCCGCGGCCACCGTGCCGCGAAGCCACGACAGCGCACGGTTGCCAGGGTAGAACTGCGAGGCGGCCCAGCCGAAATAGACGTACCAGATCACCCAGAAGAGAACGGTCTCCCATCGGCCCGGCGCTGCAATCGCCGTGAAGAACGCCACCGGCACCGACAGCGCGACGACGGCCGCTCGCACGCTCAGCGTGTACGCGACCAGCACCATGTGTTCGGGCCAGGCCATCGAGGCGCCGCGGAAGACAAGCGCACACACGCCGCCCAGCAGCGGCAGCTGCGCCAACAGCAGCAGATTGAAGTGTCGCTGCAGCAGATCGGCCGGCCCGGCGGGAAGCCAATCGTGCGCCAGCACCTGGAATCCGGTGGCGTTGATCGCGAGCGCCGTCACGCCCACCACCACCGCCAGCGTCGCGAACGGTCCGTAATGGCGTCGGCGTTTGCCCTCGACGTATTCGCGGGCCACGCTGCCCGGACGCGTCAACAAAGCCCACGCAAACACCACCGGCCCGCGCTCGACGTTGACGAACGAGTGCATCAGATCGCGGACGACGTCGCCGAGCCGCAGTCGAGCGGTGTCCGTGCGCTGCCCGCAGTGGGCACAGAACCGTGCCGGTGGCGCGATGGGCGAGCCGCAGTTCAGGCAGCGTGACGCGGTCATCGGAGTCCGCGTTCACCGTCGGCAGCCGTCTGCGGCGCGCGCAACCGCCGCACGTGCAGCACCACCATCGTGGCATGCCCGGCACCCAGCAGGAGAAAACCCGCCTCGATGCCCAGGTGCTGGCCGATCACGCCGCCGACCACCGCGCCGATGATGCCGCCGGAGGTGGGCGCCAGCGAGCTGAGCCCGCCGATGCGGCCGCGGCCGAGCCGGCGCACCATCTCGCCGAACCGCGTCGTGCTGGTGACGCCCTGCAGGCCGACGCCCAGGCCCATCACCGCAGCGCCGAGCCACAGCCCCGCCGGCTCGGCGCTGAGACCGTACAGCAGCGACTGCACCAGCAGCATCGCGAACGCCAGCGCGTAGCGCAGGTCGTCTCGCCAGCGCGTCACCAGCAGGCCGCCGCCGAACAGCATCGTCACGTAGAGCGCGCCCTGCATCGTGATCAGCCCCGCGGCCGCCTGCAGCGACATGCCGAAGCGATGGATCGCCATCTGGATCGCGAAGACGACGAAGTACGCCACCGACATCTGCGCCAGCCAGTCGACCGCCATCGTGCGGCGTACCTCGGCATCGCTGCGCAGCAGCTCGAGCTGCCGCGCGATGCGCACGTGCAGCGGCGCGTCGCCCGGCTGCCCGGCGATGCCGGAGCGTCGCACCAGCACGCGCCGGCCGACGAGGAACGCCAGCAGCAGCGTGCCCGACACCATCAGGAACAGCGCGCTGAAGCCGAGCGACGACAGCACCGCCGCCGACACCGCCGGCCCGATGAACGACAGGCCGAGCATGAACGCCGCGCGGTTCCAACCCGCCTTGGCCGGCCCCAGGCTCGGCAGCATCGCGAGGAACTCGGTCTGGATCGGCACCGTGCGAAACGGCAGCGCGAAGCCGAGCAATGCCGCACCGGCGATCACCGGCCACGGCGCCTGCAGCAGCGGCAGCAGCAGGTACAGCAGCGCCGCGGCCATCGCGCCGCGCAGGAACATCGTGCGGCTGCCGTGGCGATCGATCCACGCGCCCATCGGCAGCGCCATCAGCAGCACGCCCATGTAGCCGAGGCCGCCGACGACGCCCACCTGCCACGCCTGCGCACCGCGCGACGCCGCGTACAGCGGCATCGCCACGCGCGACAGGCCGTTGATCGTGCCCACCATCATGCCCAGGCTCAGCAGCGCGGGCAGGTGCGGCACGCGTCGTGCCTCGGTGCGCAGCGCGTCGCCGCGGGCCGAAGGCACCTGCGCGACAGCGCGCGCGCGTCGCACCGCATCGAGCCCGGACGGGGCATCACCTGGATTTACTTCGCTCACGGGCGCCGCCATCATAGCGACGAGCGCACGGCGGCTTCGATGCCGCGACGCGGCCCGCTTTCGAACCGAACGCCCTTCGCGCATGAGCAACTACGAGCAGTTCATCGGCACCCGGCCGGTGCCCCCGCAACACGCGTTCGACGAGGCGAGCCTGGCGCGCTGGATGCGCGAGCATGTCGATGGCTTCTCCGGCGACCTGACGGTCGAGCAATTCAAGGGCGGCCAGTCCAATCCGACGTTCATGCTGACCGCCGGTGGCCGACGCTACGTGATGCGGCGCAAGCCGCCGGGCGTGCTGCTGCCGTCGGCGCACGCGGTGGACCGCGAGTTCCGGGTCATAAGCGGGCTGGCTGGCAGCGGCGTGCCGGTGCCTCGCACCCATGCGCTGTGCGAGGACGCCGGCGTGATCGGCACCGCGTTTTACGTGATGGACTGCGTCGACGGGCGTGTGCTGTGGGACCCGCAGCTGCCGGGCATGACGCTGCAGCAGCGGCGCGCGCACTATGCGGAGTTGGGCCGCGTGATCGCGGCGCTGCACCAGGTGGACCACGAGGCGGTCGGTTTGGGCGACTACGGCAAGCCCGGCAACTACATCGAGCGCCAGGTCGCACGCTGGACCAAGCAGTACCGCGCGGCCGAGACCGAGACCATCGACGCCGTCGAGCGCCTGATCGAGTGGCTGCCGGCGCGCATCCCGCCGGGCGACGAGACCGCGATCGTGCACGGCGACTACCGCTTCGACAACGTGATCTTCCACCCCAGCGAGCCGCGCATCCTCGCGGTGCTCGACTGGGAGCTGTCGACGCTCGGCCATCCGCTGGTCGACTTTGCGTACCACTGCATGACCTGGCGCATGCCGGCCGCCGAGGGCTCGCGCGGGCTGGCCGGCGTCGATCTGCACGCGCTGGGCATCCCGAGCGAAGCCGAATACCGCGACGCCTACCTGCACGCCACCGGGCGGCGCGGCGTCGGCGACGACGACTGGACTTACTACATGGTATTCAACATGTTTCGGCTGGTCGGCATCCTGCAAGGCATCATGGCGCGCGCACTGCAGGGCAACGCGTCGAACGCGCAGGCGCTGCAGGCCGGGCGCCGCGCGCGGCCGCTGGCCGAGCAGGCCTGGGCGTTGGCGCAGCAATCCACCCGTTGAAGTCGAGAGGTCGCACACCATGGAGATGAAAGGCAAGGTCATCGTCGTCACCGGCGGCGCGTCGGGCATCGGCGCGGCGATGGCACGGCGCTTCGCGCGCGAGGGCGCCGCCGGCATCGTCGTCGCCGACACGAGCTTCGAGCCGGCGCAGGCCGTGGCGCACGAGGTCAAGGGGCTGGCGCTGCGCATCGACGTCTCCAACGAGTCCGACGTGAAGGCAATGATCGAGGAGGCGACGCGGCACTTCGGCCGTGTCGACGTGCTGTGCTCCAACGCCGGCATCGCGCTGGGCGGCGGCGTCGACGCACCCACGGCCGACTGGCAGCGCATCTGGGAGATCAACCTGATGGCGCACGTGTACGGCGCGCGCGCCGTGCTGCCTCAGATGCTGGCGCGCGGCGAAGGCTACCTGCTGAACACCGCGTCGGCCGCCGGCCTGCTGTCGCATCCGGAGTCGGCGCTGTACGCGGTGACCAAGCACGCGGCGGTGTCGCTTGCCGAATGGCTGGCGATCAACTACGGCGACAAGGGCATCCGCGTCAGCTGCCTGTGCCCGCAGGGCGTGCGCACGCCGATGCTGATGGGCCCCGAGGGCGGCCGCAAGAGCTTCCTGCTCGCCGGATCGGTAAGCGCCGAGCAGGTCGCTGACGACGTGATCGCCGCGATGCGAGACGAGCGCTTCCTGGTGCTGCCGCACCCCGAGGTGCACGAGTTCATGCAGCGCAAGGCCGACGACGTCGACCGCTGGCTCGCCGGCATGCGCAAGCTGCGCGCCAAGGCCGAGGCGATCCGCAGCGGCAGCGAAGACGACTGACCGCCGCCGGGCCTTCACCGCCATCGAGCAGCCGGCGCCGCGGGCGAAGCAGTCGTAAGCGCGCAACCCACGGCGCGAGGACCCGACGGCACGCCGCGAGCCACTACCATCCGCCCTTTGGCAGGGACTCGGGTGGCGCGGTGATCGACGTGCTGGTGATCGGTGGCGGCAACGCCGCGTTGTGCGCGGCGCTGATGGCGCGCGAGGCCGGTGCGTCGGTGCTGCTGCTCGAAGCGTCGCCGCGCGAGTGGCGCGGCGGCAACTCGCAACACACGCGCAACCTGCGCTGCATGCACGACGCGCCACAGGACGTGCTGGTCGATGCCTACCCCGAGGAGGAGTACTGGCAGGACTTGCTCAAGGTCACCGGCGGCGCCACCGACGAGGCGCTGGCGCGGCTGGTGATCCGCGCGTCGTCGAGCTGCCGACCCTGGATGGTCCGGCACGGCGTGCGCTTCCAGCCGTCGCTGTCGGGCGCGCTGCACACCGCGCGCACCAACGCATTCTTCCTCGGCGGCGGCAAGGCGCTGGTCAACGCGTACTACCGCAGCGCAGCAGGGCTCGGCGTGCAGGTGCGCTACGACGCCCTGGTCGATCGGCTCGAGTTGAACGACGGCCGCTTCGCGGCCGCTTTCGTGCGCGGCGAGCGCATCGCGGCGCGCGCCTGCGTGCTGGCCGCCGGCGGCTTCGAATCGAACCTCGACTGGCTGCGCGAGGCCTGGGGTACCAACGAGCGCGGCGAGCGCCCGGCCGACAACTTCCTGATCCGCGGCACGCGCTACAACACCGGCACGCTGTTGAAGTTCATGCTCGACGCCGGCGCTGATGCGGTGGGCGACCCGACCCAGGCGCACATGGTGGCGATCGACGCGCGCGCGCCGCTGTACGACGGCGGCATCTGCACGCGCATCGACTGCGTGTCGCTCGGCATCGTGGTCAACCGCGATGCGCAGCGCTTCTACGACGAAGGCGAGGACTTCTGGCCCAAGCGCTACGCGATCTGGGGCCGCCTGGTCGCGCAGCAGCCCGGGCAGGTCGCCTGCTCGATCATCGACGCCAAGGCGATCGGCCGCTTCATGCCGCCGGTGTCGGCCGGCGTGCGTGCCGAGACGCCGCGCGAGCTGGCGTTCCGGCTGGGGCTCGACGAGGAGCGCTTCATGCGCACGCTGCACGATTACAACGCGTCGGTGCGCACGGGCACGTTCGACCACACCACGCTGGACGATTGCCGCACCGAGGGCCTGCAGCCACCGAAGTCGCACTGGGCGCAACGCATCGACACGCCGCCGTTCCGCGGCTACGCGCTGCGGCCCGGGGTCACCTTCACCTACCTCGGGCTGAAGACCGACGAGACCGCTGCCGTGCGCTTCGGTGGACAGCGCAGCGACAACCTGTTCGTCGCCGGCGAGATGATGGCCGGCAACGTGCTCGGCAAGGGCTACACCGCCGGCGTGGGCATGAGCATCGGCACCGCGTTCGGGCGCATTGCCGGCAGCCGGGCCGCCGCGGCGGCGCTGCAGGAGGACGCGCGTGCAGGGGCTTGAGCAGCTGGCCCGCGAGGCCGCGGCACTGACCCGCGGCCTGCCGACCATCGACGTCGGCGACGCCGCGCGCATGCTGCGCATCTGCAACGCCTGCCGCTACTGCGAGGGCTATTGCGCGGTGTTCCCGGCGATGACCCGACGGCTCGAGTTCGATCGCGGCGACGTGCACTACCTGGCCAACCTGTGCCACAGCTGCGGTGCCTGCCTGCACGCCTGCCAGTACGCGCCGCCGCACGAGTTCGGTGTCGACATCCCACGCGCGCTGGCGCGCGTGCGCGTGCAGACCTGGGCCGAGCACGCCTGGCCGCCGTCGTTCGGCGCGCTGTACCGGCGCAACGGCGTGGTGCTGGCGTTGTCGCTGGTGACGGCGCTGACCCTGTTTCTCGCGCTCGCGGCCGCGAGCCAGGGGACGCTGTGGCGCGCCGTGCCGGGGGGCAACTTCTACGCCGTGTTCCCGCACCAGCTGATGGTCGGGCTGTTCCTGCCGGTGTTCGTGTTCGTGGTCTGTGTGCTCGCGGTCGGCGTGCGTCGGTTCTACAAAGGGCTGGAAGCCGGCGCGGCAGGGGTTTCTGCAGCGGCCGAAGCGGCACACGACGTGCTGACGCTGAAGTACCTCGACGGCGGCCACGGCGACGGCTGCAACGAGGCCGACGACGCCTTCACGCTGGCGCGACGGCGCGCGCACCACCTGGTCTTCTACGGCTTCTGGCTGTGCTTCGCGGCCACCTGCGTGGCCACGCTGTACCACTACGTGTGGCAGCAGCCGGCGCCATACCCCTGGAGCAGTTGGCCCAAGCTGCTGGGCACCAGCGGCGGCGTGGCGCTCACCCTCGGCAGCGCATGGCTGTGGCACCTGCACCGCCAGCGCCACCCGTTGCACGGCAACCCGGCGCATGCGGGCATGGACCGCGGCTTCATCGCCCTGCTCTTCCTGGTGGCCGCCAGCGGCCTCGTGCTGGCGCTCGCGCGGGCCACCCCGGCGCTGCCGCTGCTGCTGTCACTGCATCTGGCGGCCGTGCTGGCGCTGTTCGTCACGCTGCCGTACGGCAAGTTCGCGCACGGCGTGTACCGCGCGGCCGCGCTGCTGAAGTGGGCGATCGAGAAGCGCTCGCCGGCGCGCCTGGACCTCGGCGAAGGCTAGAGCGACCGGCGCCAGCGAGCTGGCGATGGACAGCCACCTGCGGCCGTGCCGACGCTGCTGGCGGCGCTGGGCACGATGTCGCGCGAGGGCACACCGCAGTCGTAACCGTCGCGCCGGCGCGGTCGAATGTCACGCCGCGTGCCCGGCCCGGGCACCCCGCCGGCGAGACACTGGCAGGCGAAGGAGCCGCCGTTGTCAGCCCTGCCGCTAGCCCACCGCAATCGCCACGATGCCCGTGGCACGAGGCACCGCCTTGGCGGGTGCCTTGACCACGACGCGGTCGCTGTCGACGACCGAGAAGCCGGTGACGTGGCGCGCCGCCCACTCGCCACGGCTGATGGTGTATTCGCGCAGCACCGCCTGGTAGCCCATCTCAGTGTCGCGCTCGACCGTGCGCATCGGGGTCATCCCTACCATCTCCATCAAACGGCACGAGCCCCGGTTCTCGGGAGCCGAGGCGCCCAGCAGCAACTGCACCTGATTGGACAGCGTGAACGCCGCCGAGACGCACAGACGCCCCAATTCGAGGCTGTAGCGACCGTGCCAGTACTTGTCGTGCAGCCAGATGCCCATTTCGATGGCGCCGGGCAGGCTGGCGTGCGGCTGAAAGCGAAACAGCGCAATGAACTCTCCAGTCTGGCGCTGGACGGCCGATAAGGCGGTCAGCCGCCCGCGTCTGGAGGCCTCCATGATCATGCGCACCCGCTTCAGCACCAGCTCTTCATGGTCGGGCCGGGGCCACAGCAGGTGGCGGTTGAACTGCGGATTGCGGGTCGCCACGAACAGCGGCCAAGCGTCGCACAAGGCGACTGGCCGCAGCGCGATGCGCTCGCTGAAGCTGCACTCAAGGGCATGAGTGAGCTCGAGGTAATCGAACTCCATCCTTCGACCCCAACGCTCTTTTCTAACACCCACCCTCTAACTCAAAGATAGCAAGCATCGCTCCCGGAGTGCAAACAAATCATGCGCCGTGATGTTGCCGAGTCACTATTCGGTCCGCTCGAGGGGCTTGACCTCGATCACCTGTTGATGCAGGCGGGCGAGGCGATCGTCTACGTCGACGCCAACTGGGTCGTGCGCTACTGCAACGCGATTTACCTTGCGAATCTGGGACTTGCGCGCGTCGACGTGGTGGGCCGGACGCCGTTCGAGTACTTCCCGAACTTCAAGCGCTCGATCTTCTACGAGTCGATCGAGCGCTGCCGTCGCGAGCGCAAGCCCACCGCGAGGATCGGCTACTCGACGGTGTTGGATCGATGGCTCATGGTCCGTGTTTTCCCCAGTGGCGAAGGCATGTTGATGCTGGCAAACGACGCGTCCGAGAGCGTCGTGCGTCAGTACCAGCTGGCGCAGCAGGTGCTCAAGGATCCGCTGACCGGCCTGCCCAACAAGCTGGGGCTGGTCAACGACCTCGAGGGCCTGTTCGATCGCAATGACGCGTTCTCGCTGCTGGTGATCGGCCTCGATCGCTTTCGCAGCATCAACGACGCGCTGGGCTATGCGGGCGGCGACATGGCGCTGCTCGAGGTGGCCTCGCGCCTGCAAACCGCCACGGTGCCGGGTGAACAGCTGTACCGGCTCAACGGCGACGAGTTCTGCATCCTGCAGAAGCAGGAGCCCGAGCTGATCGAGTTCCGCGCTCGCGTGCTGATCGACGTCGCCAGCCAGCCGCTGGTCCTGCACGGCCACCGCTTCGTGCTCGGTGCCACCGCCGGCACCGCGGTGCGCGACTTCGAGTGCCGCGATCCGGAGCAGATGCTCAAGCGCGCCGGGCTTGCGCTGCACCACGCCAAGAAGACGCAGCGCGGCGGCCTCGTCACCTACGACCCCGGCCTCGAGCGCTCGTCGCAACTGCGCACGATGCTCGAAGCCGAACTGCGCGCAGCGATCGAAACGCAGCAGCTGATTCTGATGCTGCAGCCCAAGGGGTCGCTCGCCGACGGCTCGCTGGTCGGCGCCGAGGCGCTGATCCGCTGGGCGCATCCGAAGCGGGGCATGGTCTCGCCGGCGGAGTTCCTGCCGCTGGCGCACGACGCCGGCCTGATGGCGAGCATCGACCAGCTGGTGATGAAGCAGGCGCTGCACCACATCGGCACGCTGTACGCGCGTGGCATTCACGTGCCGGTGAGCATCAACCTGTCGGTGCAGTCGCTGGGCGACGTCTGCATGGTCGACCGCGTGCGCGAGGCCCTGCGCGCCGCTAGCGTGCCGCCCAACCTGCTGGAGGTGGAGATCCCCGAGGGCGCGTTGATGGAAGACGTGGAAACCAGCACCAAGGTGCTGGCCGAGCTCAACCACATGGGGGTGCGCATCAGCATCGACGACTTCGGCACCGGCTACTCGTCGTTCGCGTATTTGGCGCGCTTCCCGGTGCACACGCTGAAAGTCGACCGCTCGTTCGTCATCGACCTGGCCAGCAACGACACCAGCCACAAGATCGTCAAGAGCCTGGTGCGCCTGGCGCACTCGCTGCAACTGAGCGTCATTGCCGAAGGCGTCGAGGATGCTGCCGCCATCGATCTGCTCAAGCGCATGCGCTGCGACATGGTGCAGGGCTACGCCTTCGGCAAGCCGATGCCGTTCGACAAGTTCGTCGAGTTCGCGCACTCCCACAATGCGGTGGCGGACACCATGCGTTGGTACACGGTCTGAACGCGGCTGCAACCATCGCTTAGCACACCCGCACTGCGCTCGTGCGGCGGGACAACCCGCAGACGCGAGAGAAACAACAAACCCGGCCTCCGGTGTACCGGCGCGTCACAATGGTGCTCGCGAGGAGCGGTTCCCATGGGGCGCACAACGGCACACGGCGCGGTCACTCCGGCCGCCGGCGGCGCGGCGCAGGCCGCGCTAGCGCACCTGAGCGGGCTCGACGTCACGCGTGCGCTGGTCATCCTGGCCGGTGCCTTCATGGTCGTGCTCGACTTCTTCATCGTGCTGGTCGCGCTGCCGTCGATCGCGCGCGACCTCGCGGCCACGCCGGGGCAGCTGCAGCTCATCGTCGCCGGCTACGGCATCGCCAACGCGGCGGGTCTGATCGCCGGCGGCAAGCTCGGCGACCTGCTCGGCCGCCGCCGCATGTTCCTGGCCGGCATGGCGTTGTTCGGCGTCACCTCGGTCGCCTGCGGCCTCGCCGCTTCAGGCCTGGCGCTGGTGCTGGCGCGGTTCGCACAAGGGGCGGCCGGCGCGCTGCTGCACCCGCAGGTGCTGGCACTGCTGGGCCTCAACTTCCCCGGTGACAAGCGCGCTCGCGCGTTCGCCGCCTATGCGATGGCGATGGGCCTGGCCGGCGTGGCCGGGCAGCTGCTGGGCGGTGCGCTGATCGAAGCCAACGTGGCCGACACCGGCTGGCGCGCCTGCTTCTTCATCAACGCACCGGTGGCGCTGCTGGCCATCGCCGTCGGACTGAAGGTGCTCGACCGCGAGAGCACGCCTGCCAGCCACAAGCAGCTCGACGTCTGGGGCATGGTGCTGACCGCGGCAATGCTGACCTGCCTGATCGTGCCGCTGAGCTACGGGCGCGAGGCGTTGCCGTGGACGGTCAACGGTCTGCTGCTGCTCGCCGCGATGGCGCTGGCGATCGTGTTCGCGGCCAGCCAGCAGCGCCGCAGCGCTCGAGGGCTGGCGGTGATGGTGCCGCCGTCTCTGGCGGGCGCACGCCACTTCAAGCTCGGCGTCACCACGGTGGGCGTGTTCTATTGCGGCGTCGCGTCCTTCTACTTCGTGCTCGGTCTGCACCTGCAGTCGACCCTGGGCCTGAGCGCCCTGCAGTCGGGCGGCGTGTTCGCGATTCTCGGTGCGGCGTTCTTCGTCGCCTCGATGAGCAGCGCGGCGCTCGCGCGCGTGTTGAAGCGCCCGCTGGTCGAGCTCGGCGCCATCGTGCTGGCCACCGGGCATCTGCTGCAGATGACGGTCGCGCTGGCGCAAGGCGGCGTGGCGCCGATCGCGCTCGCGCTGCTGGTACAGGGCGCCGGCATCGGTCTGGTGATGGCGCCGTTGGTGTCGCTGGCGCTGTCGCGGTTGCCGCAGCAGCATGCCGGCGTCGCCGCAGGCATCGTGTCGACCATGCAGAGCACGGGCAATGCGCTCGGCGTGGCCGTGGTCGGACTGTTCTACCTCGCCGGCCTGTGGCTGCCGCGCGGCCCGGGCATCGGTGCCGAGCGCTTCGCCGAGGCTCTGCTGTTGCTGGCGCTGCTGTCGCTTGCCGTATGGTTGCTGGCGCGCCGACTGCGCGCGGACACCGAAGGCACGCTCTGACACGCCGGAGGACGCCGCAGCGGCTCCGTTGCTCGGCTATGGTTGGGGCGCCGTGAATCGCCCCTCGAGATGACTGCTGCAACCCTGCCCCGCCGCCGCTGGTGGCGCATCGTGCTCGTCGCATTGGGCGTGCTGGCGATGCTGCTGGTGGCCGGATACGTCGCGTTGCTGCGCGCTTTTCCACCCCAGCGGCTGGCAGCGCTGTTGGCCGACGAGATCCGCAGCGCCACCGGCCGCGACTTCCGCATCGTCGGCGCGCTGTCGTTCCGGTTGTGGCCGACCATCGCGGTGGTCGCCGAAGACGTGACGCTGGGCAACGCGGCCTGGGGCACGCGCCGCGAGATGGCCACCGTGAAGCGCGCGGCATTCGAGGTCGCGGTGTCGCCGTTGCTGGACGGACAGCTGCACGTGTTGAGCGTCGAGGTCGATGGCGCCGACGTGCTGCTCGAGACCGACCGACAGGGCCGCGCCAACTGGGTGTTCACCGAGGGCAAGGCAGCGACGGCTGGGCAGCCGCCGCAGGCCGATGCCTCGCGCGCCGAACCGGCGGTGCACATCGACAAACTGGTGCTGTCCGACGCACGGATCGCGTTTCGGTCCGGCCTCACGCAGGCCACGCGCGCGGTGGCGATCGAGTCGTTGCAGATCGCGATGCAGGGCGAGCAGATCCTGGTTGCGGCGCGCATGGCCGGGGCGCACCGCGCGTGGCGTCTCGACGGCAAGACCGGGCGCTACGACACGCTGCTGCACGGGCAGGCCGATTGGCCGTTCGACGTGCGCGTGCAAGCCGACGACTCGCGCCTCGAGGCCCGGGGTTCGCTGGACGCCAGGGGCACCTTGCGCGCAACGGTGACCGCACGGATCGACAACGCCGCCGCGCTCAGACCGTTCTTCGCGCACGCCGACGCGCTGCCGATGCCGATCGACGCCAGCGCCCGGATCCAGCGCAGCGCCAATGCACTGAGCGCGGACGCGGTGCGCTTGTCGCTGGCCGGCCAGACGATCGTCGGCAAGGCGAACGTGCGCACCGCAAACGGCGAACCGCGACTCGAACTCGATGTCGCAGCCGAGTCGATCGACCTGTCACGCTGGGGCATCGCGACCATCCATCCGACGAGCGCCCCGGCGGTGCCCGCCGCGAAGGCCCCGTTCTTCAGCGACACGCCGCTGCCGGCGATCACGCTGCCGGATCTGCCGTTGCGCGCACACGTGCGCATCGAACGGCTTGCGGTACCCGGCTTCCCGCCGCTCGCAGCGCTGGATGCGCAGATCGCGACCATGCCAGAAAGCCTGCTCGTCGATCCGTGGTCGCTCGCTGTGGCGGGCGGCAGGGGGGCCGGGCGCCTCGAGCTCGGCACGCGTGACGGTCAACCGTGGCGCGTGCGGCTGCGCGCCGACGCCACGGGGCTGTCGCTGGAGGCGCTCGACGTGTCCACCGGGGGCGAGCGCATTCGCGGTCGCGGCGACCTGCAGCTGAACCTCGAAGCCTCGGGGCGAACGCCGCACGAGCTGGCGGCGTCGGCCAGCGGCCACGCCCTGCTGGCGGTGCACGATGCGGCGGTGCGTGGCACCGCGGCGATGATGGAGCGCAACATCCTGGTCACGCTGCTGCAAGCGCTGCTGCCCAGGCAGCCCGCGCAGTCCGACGCGCTGCAGATTCAGTGTGCGGTGGTCAATCTGCCGCTGAAGAACGGCGTCGCGGCGATCGACCGCTCTATTGCGATGGAAACCGACAAGCTCGCGGTGGCCGCAAGCGGCGAGCTGAATCTCGCGGCCCAGACGGTGACGCTCGGCTTCCACCCGGTGGCCAAGAAGGGGCTCGGCCTCGACCCGGCGAGCCTGGCCAGTCTGGTGCGGCTCGAAGGCCCGCTGCACGACCCAAAGATCGGCGTCGACGTGGCAGGCACCGCGCGCGAGGCCGCCAACATCGGCGCCGCGGTGGCCACTGCCGGGCTGACATGGGTTGGCAAGCGGCTGCTGATCGGCCCCGAAGAGACGCAGGCGTGCCAGCGTGCGCTCGGCGCCGCCAAGCCTTGAGCCCGGCGCGTCATGCGTCGATCGCGCGCTGCCGCGACACGATGCGCAGGACGCGCACGCGATGGTCGTGAAAGCCGAGCTTCCGGTACAGCGCCTGCGCGCCGGTGTTGCTGGCCAGCACGTGCAGAAACGGCGTCTCGTCGCGCGCCACCTGGCGCGCCATCAGCTTGTGCATAAGGCGACGCGCGAGGCCACGGCCCTGGCGGTCGGGCAGCGTGCACACGCCGCTGATCTCGCGCAGCGATCCGGCATGGAAGCGCTCGCCGGCCATCGCCACCAGGCGATCGCCCTCGAAGAAGCCGAAGTAGTCGCCGAGCTCGAGCGTGCGCGGACCGAACGGCCCTGGCCGTGTGAGGCCCGTCAGCTGCAACGCCTGCGCGGCATGTCCGGGACCGAGCGAAATCGCGTCGGGTGCGTCGTCGTCCGGCGGCCGGGGCGCCGTCCACACCATGCACAGCAGGTGCGCCTCGACATCGACCTGCCAGCCCGCGGGCACCGGGCCCACCCAATCGAGGCAATAGAACTGCTCGCCGGGCTGGCAGTGGTCCTGCAGCGCGCGGAAGTCGGGGTGCTGCGCATCGGCAAAGGCCGCCACCGGCGAGAAGCCCGGCGCATAGCGGCGGGCCGAACCCGTGCCGAGCGCGAACCGGGCGTGGATGCCGTTCAGCGAGTGCCACGGGATGTTGTCGAGGAGATCGAACATGTCGGTGCGATGCGCAGCGATGCGCCTCTTCTGCCAGTACCACGATACGGGCGCGCATGGGCGGACATGCCGATGCCGCGTCGCAGGCTCAGCGACCGAACTCGAACGACCAGCCCAGTCCCCAGATCCGGTTGCCCGACCCCGACACCCGCGCGGCGCTGAGGTCCAGGCTCGCCGCCTCGCGGAGCGCCAGGCGCACGCCAGCGCGCGTGGCGGTAGCGTCGAACAAGCGGAATCGTTCGACCAGCAGCGTCACACGCGAGTCGACCGCCCATTCACCGGCGATGCCCAGCCGCTCGCTGCGGCCACGATCGCCGAGGCGGTCGACGCCGACGTTGGCATGCAGCTGCACGGCCTCGCCGACCGACCAGGTCACTGGCACGTACGCGGTCCACAGGTCGACGCCACGCGTGGTGTCGCGCGACGCCGACCCCACCAACCCGACATCGAGCTGCGGTGCCAGTGCCGTCACCCACTTGACCTGCGCGCCGACAATTGCGTCGCGCTGTGCGTCCTCGCTCAGGCGCTCGAACGCGAGGCCGACCTCGACCGGCCCGGCGCGACAGGCCGGGCCCAGGTGCGCGAGGCGCGCGGACTCGCCGCGCAACGCCCACAGCTCGACCTGGCAGCGCTGCGGCGCCAGCACCGCCGCGTCGTCGACGTCGAAGTGGCCGCCCATGGCGAGCGCGCCCCCGGACGCCGCCGCGGCCACCAGCGCCAGCGCCGCCGTGGCGCGACCGCTGCGCCACCGGCCAGGACCCATAGGCTCGATTTGCATCGCCGGCCATTGGAGCACCAGACGAATGAGGTGCCGGTGCAGGCGCACAGGTGCGCAGCACGCTCGATGCACTGATCTCCGGCAGCAACGGCAGCGCGGTCGCTGAGTTGGCCGGCCGCTAGGCCGGATCACGCGCGCACCAAGGCCTGTTCAGCGTCACCCTGCCCGCACCGCGCGTGCGCCGCGCAAGGCCGCCCAGCCGAGCACCACGAACAGCAGGAACACCAGCCCCTGCGTCGCCGCGAACGGTGGCTCCGACTGCGTCGGTGCGATCAATCGCCAGCGCCGGCGTCTTGTTGAACAGCTGCGCGATCAGCACGAACACGTTCAGGTACAACGACGCGACTGCGGTGAACACGTAAGCCGATCGCCAGCCGCCGGCCATCTGCCTCCAGTAGCGCGCGGCCACGCAGACCGCCAGCAACACCAGGGAAATCGCACCCACCACATGCGGCGGCCCGACCTTGGTGAACGGGAAGCCGAAGCCGGTGACGTTGGTGAGGATCGTGGTGAGCAGGAAGAACGCGGTCCAGCCGTCGAACCGCGCCCCGCCCATCAGCCCGCCGACGACGATCAGACCGGACAGGATGCCCAGAATGCTGAGCACGACATGGATCAACACGAACATCGGCGGGTCGAAGAACATCATGCGTCGCTCCTGTGCTGAGGCGTGGCGTCAGATGTCGGGGCTGCCCACCACCGTGCGCGGTCCGTTCGATGCGCCGGTGGTGCTCACCTCGCGCAGCAGCGCCAGGTAGTAGGCGAGCGACGGCGTCTTGCGCCCCGGCGTCTTGGCGCTGTCGTCCCAGCGGCGCAGCAGCACGGCGCCCTCGGCGTACGGCATCGCTTCGAAGCGGGCGCATTCGTCGGCGTTCATCGGCCCGCCTTGCAGGCTCAGCGAATGCACCGATGCACTCGACAACCCTGCCAGGTACCGGTCGTCGGTGGCCACCAGGTAGCGCTTGGCCTGCACGTGCAGGCGCACCGGTTCCACCACCGAGGGCGGAAACGACGAGGCCAGCACCGCCGCCGCGCGCTGCTCGTGCTCGTCGTCGACATGGTCGCCCACCGCCTGCTCGACGAAGTGGCCGATGTCGTGCAGCAGCGCCGCCGCCACCAGGGCGCTGTCGGCCTGCGCCCATTCGGCCAGCTGCGCGCATTGCAGCGAATGCTCGAGCGCGGTCACCGCCTCGCGCAGCTGCCCCTCGTACAGCTGATCGCCGTGGCGGGCGAACAGCCGCTCGATGTCGTCGATCGCGTCCATGTCCGCTCCCGAGAACCGGCGCCGATCATACGGGCAGCCCGTCGCCCTGAGCAGCCAGGCTTCAAGCCGCGAGCGAGCGCTCAGACCAGCGCGCGGCCGAGCAGGCGCTCGAGCGTCTTCAGCGGCGACTGCGCCGGGTCGCCCATCGCGTCGACCTCGAGGTGGTAGGTCTGCTCGAATGCGTACTGCCCGCGCATCGCGGCGTGCGACACCTGGTCGGTGTAGCAGATCCAAGTGGTGCCGGGCGGCCACTCGTGCACCTTCTGCGGCACGTCGCGCTGGTACTGCAGATCGGCCTTCATCGCGTCGTGCAGGCCGAGCATGTAGTGGTCGTACTCGGTGCGCCGCGACTTCGTGACGTGCAGCCACTGCATCAGCGCTGCCGAGCCCGGCCACGGCCGCTTCAGCGATGGCAGGAAGCGCCGCGCCACGCCCTCGAACGACTCGCCGAGCCGCCACACCCGCCGCTGGCCGTGCGGATTGACGTTGGTGAAGACGCGCAGGATGCGTGTGCCGTGCGTCGGCGACGACGGAAAGCTGTCGACGTGCAGCCGCGTGTCGTCCTTGCGCCACGAGGTGACGCGGCCTTCGATCTCGGCCGGACGGTAGCTGACGCGCGCCTGGCGGATGCGCGCGCTGTAGTGCGGCAGCACCGCCGCGAGCAGCGCATTGGCGCTGCGGCCGAAGCGGCTCATCATCGACTGCAGCACGCGCAGCTGCGCGACATCGGCCTCGACGCCGCGCACCTGGTCGCGCGCCGGGTCGTAGCTGACGTTCTTCGACGTGGCCCCGAGCGGGGAGCCCACCAGCGCCTGCTCGTCGGCGGCCAGCTCGAAGCGCAGCTGCGGGAACCACAGCACGTCGCCGCGCTCCAGCGCGGCCATCGCGTCACCCGACCCGGCCACGGGTTGGTCCCACGTGCGCGACGGCAGTTCGAGGATGTCGGTCATGCGCTTCCTTCGATGTCCCAGTGGCCTGGCGACATTGTCCAGCAACGATGGAACGCTCAGCGCCCCGCGGCTCCGAGCCGCTGCATCACGATGTCGGCGAGCAGCGGCGCCCCGGCATCTGCATAGCCGTATCGCGCGCGCACGATCGGGCGCTCGAAGCCGCCGAGCCGCTCGAGGTCGATCGGCGTCGCCGCCAGCACGACCTCGGCCGCGCTGGCATTGACGGTGGCGCGCAGTGCAGCGAGTTGCTCGGCGCTGTAGCCCATCGCCGGCAGCACCGCGCCGATGTGGGGGTACTGCGCGTAGACGCGCGCGATCTCGGGCGCTGCGCTGGCACGCGGGTCGACGATCTCGACACCGGCAACGCCCCGCAGCGCGGTGAGACCGGCACCGAACGGCATGCCGCCGTGGGTGATCGTCGGCCCGTCCTCGACGACGAGCACGCGCTTGCCTTGCAGGCGCGCGGCGTCGTCGATGCGCACCGGCGACGCGGCGAGCACGATCGGAACACTGGGCACGATGGCCGCCACCGCAGCCTCCAGCCGCGCCACGTCGGCCGGCGCGGCCGCGTCGACCTTGTTGACGACGACGACGTCGGCCATGCGCAGCACGGCCTCGCCCGGGTGGTGCGTGGTCAGCTGGTCGGGCCGCAGCGCGTCGCACACCACCACGTGCACCGTCGGGCGGAAGAACGGGAAGTCGTTGTTGCCGCCGTCCCAGACGATGACGTCGCACTGCGCCTGCGCCGCCGCGAGCACCGCCGCGTAGTCCACGCCCGCGAACACCGCATGCCCGGCCTCGAGGTGCGGCTCGTACTCCTCGCGTTCCTCCACCGCGCACTGCGCGGCATCGAGATCGGCCTGCGTGTGAAACTCCTGCACCCGCTGGCGGCCGAGGTTGCCGTAGGGCATCGGGTGCCGCGTCACCGCGACGCGACGGCCGCTCGCGCGCAGCAGGCTCGCCAGGTGGCGCGCGGTCTGCGACTTGCCGCAGCCGGTGCGCACCGCCGACACCGCGACCACCGGCTTGTGCGTGGCGAGCATCGTCGCATCGGGTCCCAACAGCAGGAAATCGCAGCCGACGGCGAGTGCCCGCGAGGCCACGTGCATCACGTCGGCGTGGCTGACGTCGCTATAGGCGAAGACGACCTGATCGACGCGCTCGCGGCGGCACAACGCCTCGAGCTCGCGCTCCGGCACGATCGCGATGCCGTCCGGATAGCGCGCACCGGCCAGGCTGGCCGGATAGCGCCGCGCATCGATGCCGGGGATCTGCGTCGCGGTGAACGCCACGACCTGCACCGCCGGATCGTCGCGGTACACAACCTGGAAGTCGTGGAAGTCGCGCCCCGCGGCGCCGCAGATGACGATGCGCTTGGCTGACATCGCGTCAGGTTGCCTCGCGGGGGAATTGGTGGGCCCTGTAGGATTCGAACCTACGACCAACGGATTAAGAGTCCGCTGCTCTACCAGCTGAGCTAAGAGCCCTTGTCTTGCGCCGTGCCGGCGCCGGACCTTCGAATCCGGTGGTGGGTCGTGCAGGATTCGAACCTGCGACCAACGGATTAAAAGTCCGCTGCTCTACCGACTGAGCTAACGACCCCGGGGGTAGAGCGCGCGATTCTATCACCGGGGTCGGGCACGCCGGCCGCCGCGCGCGATCGTGTGCATCAGGTCGCCGGCGGCCACCATGCCGAAGGTGGCCGTCACCGCAACGCTCGAGCCATAGCCCTGGCAGTTGAGGCTGCCGTCCACCACCGGCGGCGCGTCGGCGGCGTCGCGCTCGTCGAACACGCGCCCGCGCACCACCGGAATCTGCATCGTCCGGAAGTAGTCGCCGCCCACGATTTCCTGGCGCGCGTGCGGCGCCGCCTCGTTCGGCCCTGGCGTGTAGCCGACGATG